>CALIWP010000029.1 GCA_938046705.1 uncultured Campylobacter sp.
TTTATAGCGCTTACTACGCTTTGCGTTTGCTTTTCGACAAATACAGGCTTCATCTTAAATTTACTAAATTTGCTTAAGCAAAATATTATCCTATTTGCACCGGTTTTACCAACAGCAACCCTTTTATTTCTTAATATAAAAAATTGATTTATAATTTTTAAATTAAATTCCAATCTTTTAATCAAACTATAAACAAATATTTATTATCATTTCGCATTTAAGAGCAAATGAATATCAAAACTATCGTTAATAAGGACAGAAATGAATCATCTTAAATTTTCTCTTGCCGCTTTGCTTCTTTTGTCAAATTTAAATGCAAAAGAGGCCGAAGTCGAGCTAAAAGAAGTAACGGTTAGCGGCGAAGCAGGCGCTGAGAATGATCCGATGCAAAAAAAAGTCGGCCAAAGCGTAAAAAGCGCCAAAGAACTAACCAAAACGCAGGTTTCTGATAACAAAGACCTAGTGCGATACGAAACGGGCGTAACAACCGTGGAGGCTGGGCGTTTCGGTCAGAGCGGCTACGCGATAAGAGGTGTGGAGGAAAACCGCGTGGCTATCACCGTTGACGGCCTCCATCAGGCTCAGACGCTAAGCTCGCAAGGCTTTAAGGAGCTATTTGAAGGATACGGAAACTTTAACAACACCCGCAACGGCGTGGAATTTGAAACGCTAAAACAAGCAACTATTTCAAAAGGTGCAGACTCCGTTCGTACGGGCTCTGGGTCTCTGGGCGGCTCCGTGATGTTTGAAACAAAAGACGCAAGGGATCTTTTGCTAGATAAGGACTATTTTTACGGCTACAAGGGCGGCTACAACACCGCCGATAATCAAACCATGCACTCGCACACCCTAGCCGGTAGGTTTAAGTGGTTTGACATCCTAGCCGTACAAACCAAGCGCAGACATCACGAGACGGAAAACTACGGCTACAAAGACTATGACGACAGTGTACTGGGTAGAACCAGAGAAAAGGCCGACCCGTACTACATCAAAAAGACGAGCAGCCTCATTAAGCTAGGCTTCCAGCCTCACGAGGAGCATAGATTTACCTTTATGTCAGATACCTACAAAAACCGATCTCAAGGCAAAGACCTATCATACACGCTTACGCTTTCTAGCAACAGGGACGAGATCATAGATACCGGTCTAAGATACAACGACGATATGATGGATAGGAAAAATCGCGCTTTTGCCTATGAAAATTTTAGCGAAACTCCGTTGTGGGATACGATGAAATTTACATACTCCAACCAAAAAATCAAATCCCGCGCCAGAACCGAGGAGCACTGCCAAGCAGGAGAAAACTGCGCTGAAATTTCAAATCCTATCGGACTTCAGGTTAAAAACAACAAGGTTGTCGATAAGTACGGCGGCGAAGTAACCTTGCAAAGAACCCAAGAAGTAGATCCGCAGTACGGCGGACTAACGTGGGTAAACAGACTCGTAGATAGCCAAGGAGCCGTCCATGATCAGAATAAATTTAGCATCAATCAAAACGTAAGCAACACTTGGCTTGACTGCTCGGTATTTGACTGCTCTCAGCCAAATATCGACGTGCTAAAATACGACTATGCCACCGAGCAATACATAAAATCAACCGTCCCGCTAGATAAAAGCTACACCGACGCGAGCACGGGCAAGACCTTTAAACAAAGCTCGCAGAGCGGATATCTAATCACTCCGTACGGCAAAGGCTACATAAGCCGCGACTGGAAAGAGCGCGATCTAGACACCAATACTAAGCAATTTAATCTAGACTTTAATAAATACGCCAAAACGGGCGACGTAGAGCACGATATCGCATACGGACTAAGCTTTGCTAAAACCGAAAAATCCATGACAAATAAACAAGGCTACGATACCGCAAGCAACCAATGGTGGGCGCCTAAGACTCTAGGCACGGATTTTACCGGTACGCCGTATACGTGCGAAAACGCGCCGCTAACGCTACTTTACGCGCTTTGCCCTAGAACCGAGCCTCTCACGTCTTTTCTCATCCCGGTTAAAACAAAAGAAGGCGCGCTATACCTCAACGACGATATGCGAGTAAACGACTGGTTGGGGATAAATTTGGGCTACCGCTACGACAAGATAAAATATAAACCAAACTACGTCCCGGGCTCTACGCCTAAAATCCCGGACGATATGGTGCTAGGTCTTTTCGTACCGTATAATCCTAGCCCGGAGCCAAAATGGTGGGACTACGCAGATAGAGACGAATGGCAAAGGGCGCATGACGCATGGAAGCAAGAAGCGCCTAATAACGCGCTGGCAAACATAAAATACATCGCTAGGGATAAAAAATTTACGAATAGCTCTTATGCCATCGGAGCCGATATCGATCCGCTGGATTACTTTAGGATACAGCTAAAATACTCCAAAGGCTTTAGAGCGCCGACCACGGACGAACTATATCTAGCGTTTAAGCATCCTGATTTTACCATCCAGCCAAATCCGGATCTAAAACCCGAAATAGCTAAGACAAAAGAGCTTGCATTGACGCTACACGAGGACAAAAGCTTTATAACAACTAGTTTTTTTGAGACCAAATACGATAACTTTATCGATCTAATCTCGCTAGGTACTAAAAGCTATGCCACGGGAGGCGGCGGCAACACCATACCTTTTGCGCTATACGGCAACGTAAACCGCAGCAAGGCTACCGTACGCGGCTTTGAGATAAACTCTATGTTGCATTTTGGTCAAATTTCAGACTCGCTAAAGGGCTTTCACGCTAGCTACAAGCTAACGATGCAAAAAGGCAGGGTACAAACCGATAACGACGGCAAAGTACCGATGAACGCTATACAGCCGACCACTGCGATCTATGGTCTAGGCTACGCAAGCCCGGCGGATAAATTCGGCGCCGATATCTATGTAACTAACGTCGCATCTAAAAAAGCAAAAGACACCTATAATATGTTCTGGCGTCTAGACACCGACCCATACGGCAACCCGTACAATACAAACAGCCACTCTAAATGGCGAAGCAACGCCTACACCCTAGTAGATGTCGTAACTTACGTGCGCCCGATTAAAAATTTGACGTTTAGACTGGGCGTTTACAACCTAACCAACGAAAAATACATCACTTGGGACGCTGCACGCTCCATCAGGCCGTTTGGCACCATGAACATGATCGATAGAACCACTGGTTTAGGTATCAATCGCTTCTACTCGGCGGGCAGAAATTTCAGACTAAACTGGGAATTTACGTTCTAAACCGCATTTTATTCAGACGGGCTCTTGCCCGTCTTTTTCTTTTCACGCTTACTTAATTTTTTAATTTTAAATTTGACTGTAAATTTGGAAGTTATAAAATCGCCAAACCGAGACCAATTCCCAGTTTGGCAAGGGTATTTTTACGCCAGATTTGCGCGAGAGTATTTTAAATTTACGCGCCGAAAAGGCTAAATTTAGCCAAATTTGACACTTTCTCTAAAGCAGATTAAAAATTAAAACTCGTCTTGATCTTTAAAAATTTATGCAGCACTTCCTCGTTTTCTTTTAACGCGGCGGCATAGACCGAGCGAGTGAGCTTAAATTTAGAGATATTTATCTCAAATAGCCTACCGTTTTTTAGCTCGTTTTCGATCAAAAATCTCGGCAAAAACGCCACGTACGTATCGGCATGGTTTGACGCCAACGCGCGGCAGACCATTATCGAACCGTCTAGCGAATACGCCACGTCAAGCGCATGCGCGTCCACGCCGTGCTTATGCAAGATATCATCCAGATAAGTTCGCGTCCTATCTTTGATAAATTTAAACTTGATAAGTTCCTCAGGCTTCACGCTCTCGGCGATTTTTTTATTTGAAACCAAAATCAGCTCGTAGTCAAATAGCTTTTTAACGAGCAAGCTGCTATCAAGCGACTGCTCCAGGATGATGGCGATGTCGCTGCGGCGGTCTTTTAGGTAGTTTATGAGCTCGTTTTGCTCCTTTATCCTGATGTCTAGCTCGCTGCCTACGCTTTGCGAGATTTTATCCAGCAGTATCGAGATGACCGCCTCGGCGATGAGCTGCGTGGTGGCGATGACTAACGGTACTTTATCTGTTTTTATGCGCGACAGCTCGTCTTTAAAGCGAAACATCGCGCTTTCAAACTGAGTACAGAGCTTGTAAAATTTCTCGCCCTCGTGAGTTAGGACGATGCCGTTTTTCTTGCGCATTATTAGCGTGGTTTGTAGCATCTCCTCGAGCTTTTTCATCTGCAAAGTGACTGCGGGCTGCGAGATGCCTAGAGCCCTTGAGGCTTTTGAGAAGCTTCTTTCTTTCACTATCTCCATAAAGGTATAAAATTTACTAAAATCATTGATCATATCGGACTCCTTATTATTATATCAGCTTATAAAATTATCTTTTTAATATTGTATTGATTTATATCTGAAAACGCTCTTAATCAGACCCAAATTTAAATCAGCGGCCATTTTTAAGCTTATTTTGTTAGAATTTAATCATTTTAATAAATAAAGCAGGAAATTTAATGCCCGATTTACTAGACGAACTCAACGAAAGCCAGCGCGAGGCGGCCTCGCATACCGACGGAGCGATGCTGATTTTGGCAGGAGCCGGCAGCGGAAAAACCAAAACCATCACCACTCGCCTAGCCTATCTCATAAGCGAGCTAGGCATCCCGCCGTCAAATACCCTAACGCTAACCTTCACCAACAAAGCCGCAAGCGAAATGCGAACCCGCGCGCTAAAAATGCTGGGCGACGCAGGTAAAAATTTCACTCCGCTGCTTTGTACTTTTCACAAATTCGGGCTTTTGTTTTTGAAATTTTACATCGACCGCCTAAAGCGCAAAAATAACTTCGTCATCATCGACACGGACGATAAAAAGCGGATTTTAAAGGGCTTTGAGGGCGATATCCCGACCTCGGTGCTAGCTAGCGAGATCTCAAATTTTAAAAACTCGCTTTTAAGCGTAGAGGAGGTGCTAAATCACGGCGGCATGTTTGCAAACGGGCAAAATTTCAAAGACGGCTACCACGCAAAGCTAGCAAATATCTACAAGCTTTACGAGGAGTATCTGGCAACCAATAATCTCGTGGATTTTGACGATCTGCTCTGCCTTAGCTATAAAATTTTAGACGAGGACGAAGCTCTAGCGCGCGAGATCTCGCGCAGGTATGCCTACGTGATGGTGGACGAGTATCAAGACACCAACGACCTTCAGTACAGACTCCTGCGCAAACTCTGCCTAACGCACGAAAATATCGCGGTCGTGGGCGACGACGATCAAAGTATCTACGGCTGGCGTGGCGCGAAAATCGAAAATATATTAAATTTTAAAGATCAGTTTAAAGACGCCAAAGTCATAAGACTAGAGCAAAACTACCGCTCGACGAGTCAAATTTTACGCGCGGCAAACGAGCTTATCGACCATAACAGAAACCGCCTCGGCAAAGAGTTAAAAAGCACCAAAGAAGGCGGCGAGGACGTAGCACTGATGGAATCAGACGACGAAACGATGGAGAGCCTAAAAGTAGCCAAACGCATCAAAAAGCTGCTTGATAGCGGCGCGCAGGCTAGCGATATCGCGATCTTGTACCGCATAAACGCTCTCTCCCGCTCGCTCGAAGAAGGCCTAACCAAAGAAAAAATCCCGTATAAGATGGTCGGTGGAGTTAAATTCTACGAGCGCGCCGAGGTCAAAGACGTCATCAGCTACCTAAGGCTGGTCGCAAACGAAAACGACGACTTCTCGCTAAAGCGCGTCATCAACCGCCCAAAGCGCGGCCTAGGTAAAGTAAGCCTCGCAAAGATCGAAAAAATCGCCTTCGAGCATAAATTTTCGCTATTTGAAGCGATATCTAGCCTGGACGAAAACGACAAGGATCTAAGCAAAAAAATCGTCTCTAGCCTTGGCGAATTTGCGGCAAATTTAAGAGAGCTAAAAGAGTGCGACTCGCCGTACGAGCTAGTGGATAAACTGGAAGCGAAATTTGGCATCAAAAAATACTACGAGAGCTTGCCCGACGGCTCCGAGCGCGTGGCGAACATCGACGAGTTTTACGCTACGATCAAGGATCAAATCAAGCAAAATCCAAGCTTTTCTATCGAGGAGTTTTTAAACGAGATCGCGCTACAAAGCGAGCAGGACAACATCGGCGGCGAGGCGATCTCGATCATGAGTATCCACGCTAGCAAAGGGCTTGAGTTTGAGCATCTTTTCGTGATCGGGCTTGAGGAGGGATTTTTCCCGCTTCTTGGCGACGGTAGCGACATCGAGGAGGAGCGACGACTAGCCTACGTCGCCATAACCCGCGCCAAAAAAACCCTGACGCTAAGCTTTGTAAATTCGCGCTTTTACAAAGGTCAGCGCACGAGGTTAAATAAGAGTAGATTTTTAAGCGAGAGTGGCATAACACATGGCTCGCTAGTTATCGAACAGAGTAATGAATTTAAAAAAGGCGACCTTGTTAAACATAAAATTTTTGGTATCGGTAGGGTGAGCGCGGTTAGCAAGATCAAAAAAGAGTTTAAACTAACTATAAATTTCGGCGGCAATGTAAGAGAGATAATGTCAAGCTTCGTGGAAAAGGCCGTATGAACGCCATCTTCGTAGCAAACAAGCCAGCTGGCATGAGCTCAAACCACTTTTTAGGGCGACTAAAGAGAAAATACGGCGTTAAAAAGGCTGGATTTTCAGGCACACTTGATCCATTTGCTAGTGGCTGCCTAATAGTCGCTTTTGGCTCGTATACGAAATTTTTTAGATTTTTAGATAAAAGCCCAAAAGTCTATGAAGCTACGATCTGGCTTGGGGCGAGTAGTCCCAGCATGGACAATGAAAATATCACTGAAATTTTAAATGTAAAAGAGATAAATTTAGAAAAACTTGAAGCCATAAGAAGTGAGCTGACTGGCAGAATAAGCTACATCCCGCCAAAATTTAGCGCCAAACACGTAAATGGCACAAGAGCTTACAAGCTAGCAAGAAGTGGCGAAGAATTTGAGCTAAAGACAGAAACGATGGAAATTTTTGATAGCCAAATTTTAAACTATTCGCACCCATTTTTAACCATTAGTTTAAGCGTAAGCGAAGGAAGTTATATCCGTTCGTATGCAGAAATTTTTGGAAAAAAGCTTGGTTATAATGTAACTTTAAGCTCATTAAAAAGAATAAGTGAAGGCAAATTTTGCTACGAAAATGAAAAATTTTTGAATATTTGTGATTTTTTAAACATTCAGAATAATACATACTTTGGGGACATAAACGATATTCTTAATGGTAAGAAATTAAAAATTAACGATTTTGAAACACAAAAGCAAGGAATTTATTTGCTAAATTATGATAAATTTATGAGCGTAATCCAAATCACGGATGATACTATAAATTACACTCTAAATAAGGTTGAAAAATGTTAATCCTAGCAAGAAAAGAAAATGAAGAAATTTTAATAGGAAATGACATAAAAGTTGTCATAGTAAATATTTCAAAAAATACCGTTAAACTCGGTATCGAAGCACCACGAAATACAATGATACTAAGAAGTGAACTAGCAAACGATATCACAAACGAAAATATCCATGCCACAAAAACTGCAAGTGAAGCCGATATCCACGAGCTAGCTAAAAAAATCGAGAAATGAAAAGCTTTGCAAAGATAAATGTATTTTTAAAGATAGTTGGTACTAGAGGCAGCTACCACGAAATTTTATCGCGCTTTATCCTCTGTGAGCAGCTTTTTGACGAAATTTATTTTAAAAAGTCAGATTCATTTGCCATAGAATGTAACAACCGCGATATAAAAGATAACATCATCCAAAAAGCGGTAGATGAGCTAAAAAGAGCCGGCTTTTCAAACGAGTTAGATGAGTTTTTTAGCTCTCACAAAATCATCATCAACAAAAATATCCCAATAGGTGCTGGTCTAGGAGGAGGCAGTTCAAATGCTGCCACCTTTTTGCTAATGGTAAATGACGAGCTAAATTTAAATATAAAACATGAAAATTTGATGCAAATAGCCTCCAAAATCGGCGCAGATGTGGCCTTTTTTGTAAGTGACTACAAAGCAGCAAATGTAAGCGGCATAGGCGAGATCATAGAAGAATTTGACGATGAAGTGCCAAATTTAAATATCTTCACGCCAAATATTTTTTGCTCCACACCGATGGTTTATCAAGAATTTAGAAGCAATTTCTTACAATACATAGACGTTAATGCTGCAAAAAAGATGCAAAATTTAAAGAGCAAAGAGCTACTTGAAATTTATAAAAATGAGGAGCTAAACGATCTTTTTGCCCCATGCTTTAAGCTCTATCCACAGATGAATGAGTTTAAAGATAAATTTCTAAGTGGTAGCGGCAGTAGCGTATTTAGCGTAAAATAAAAGGTGAAACTTTGATAAAAGATCTAGCAAAAAACAAAAAAGCTTTGCATGACTTTAGCATACTTGAAACCTTCGAGGCTGGCATCGTTTTAAAAGGTAGCGAAGTCAAGGCTCTAAGGGCTGGTAGAGCAAATTTAAAAGATAGCTTTGTGCGCATCATAAAGGGCGAACTTTTCTTACTAAACGCCCACATCAGCTATCTTGAGACCACACATAGCGCATTTCGTCCAAATGAGCGAGCAGCTAGAAAACTTTTGATGCACAGAAAACAGATCGATAAAATTTTCGGTCAAGTCTCACAAGATGGGCTTACTTTGGTTGTTTTGGCACTTTATCTAAGCGATAAAAACATCGTAAAAGCAAGACTAGCCCTTGCAAAAGGTAAAAATTTACACGACAAGCGCGAGACTTTAAAAAGACGTGAGGCAGACAAAGAGGCAAGAGCTGCCATAAAAAGATATGTTTAAGGGATAAGATGAAAAATTTACTCGTTTTAATAATCACTTTATTT
>CALIWP010000030.1 GCA_938046705.1 uncultured Campylobacter sp.
CCGCGATCTCGTAGGCCTTGGCGAAATTCATTATCTTGCCGCCGTTTTCTGCTTGGAATTCTTTCGCGTCGGCTTCTGTTGAGAAGGCGTATTTGCTATTTCTAGTCATCGTGCCGCCGATCTTGCTGCCGACGACGTAAAAGGCTTTATTTGCATCGATCAAATTTAGATTTTTCGTATCGACGACCTGCGCGTCGCTTGGGATTTTTCCCTCCGTTAATTCGTATAAGCAGTGCAGAGATGCTACTTGTTTGCCGTTATAAACGTGGTTTGTTTTGTAAAATTTAACCAAATTCATCCCGCAAACGGCGCAGTACTCTTTATCCTCGCCGCTTCCTACCAGCGTAGCTTTGCTTGGATCCACGCTTTGAAACATCGGCTTCATCTTGCCGGCTTGCTCGTTTGCTTCGGCACCGAAAAGTAGCGCCGCTAGTAGCGCAGAACCCAAAATAGAACGTAAAATCATACTATCTCCTTAAATTATTTAGTTTTATTTGTTTCCGGTTTTAAAAACTCCACATTCTCGCACGCGACTTTTAGACCCTTTGCGCAGCTTTTTTCAAAGAGCTCTTTAGCCTTGGCGATATCGGCCGCGACGCCTTTGCCCTCGGCGTACATTATGGCTAGGTTGTTGCAGCCTTTGTTGTAGTTTAGGTTGCAGGATTTTTCGTAAAATTCTTTAGCTTTAGCGTAGTCTTGCTCCGTGCCTTGGCCGAATGCATACAAAAAGCCGAGGTTATCGCAGCCGATGCCGACGCCGCCAGCGCAGGCCTTTTCATAAAATGATTTTGCTTTAGCGTAGTCTTTTTCTACACCCATGCCCTCAAGGTGCAGGTAGCCTAGGTTATTGCACCCCATCATATCGCCGTAGTTGCAGGCTTTGGTGTATAGCGAGATTGCCTTTTTGATATCGGTTTTGACGCCTGCGCCGTTTGCATAAAGAAGTCCTAGTGCGGTGCAACCCTCGTCGTCTTGGCAGGCTTTTTCGTAGTATGCGGCTGCTTTAGCGAAGTCCTGAGTCGCGCCGTTACCGCTTTCGTAGATGTAGCCTAGGTTGTTGCAAGCAAGCGCAAATTTGGCGTTGCAAGCTTTTTGGTATAAATTTATCGCCTTTTCGTAATTTTTCTCCACGCCGCCCGTGCCTTCGAAATACACCACGGCAAGATTATAGCAGCCCGAAGCCTTGTTCTCCTCGTGACAGGCTTTTTCGTAGATTTCTATCAGCTTTTTATGGTCGCCGCTTTGCTGGGCTTGCATGCCCTCTTGGATAAAGCCCGCGTTTGCGCTAGCGCATAAAACCGCCGCCATTAGTAGTTTTTTATACATTTTTTCTCCTTTTAAATCGTTTTTACGTCGCGCCCTCTAAAGGCTAGCACTGTTATCAAAAGCATGCAGCCAAGCGCGATATAGACGCTAATGTGCACCGGCGGCAAATCTCCGCTGGCGTAAGAGTGCATGCCCGTTAGGTAAAAATTTACGCCAAAATAAGTCATCGCGATCGAAGCGTAAGAAAACACCGATGCGATCAAAAATACGTAGAGCGAATTTAGCTTCGGTATAAAGCGCAGATGCAGCGCGATAGCGTAAACTAGGATCGATACGTACGACCAAGTTTCCTTGCTATCCCAGCCCCAGTAGCGTCCCCAGCTCTCGTTCGCCCAAATCCCGCCGAAAAAATTACCAAGCGTTAGCAAGCAAAGACCGATGATGAGGCTTGCTTCATTTATGGCCGCGATATATCTGATTTGCTCGTTTAGGCGCGTTTCGTTGGCTTTGTTTTTAAACGCCATAAGTCCTAGCGCGATAAGTCCTAACACGCAGCCAAGGCCTAAAAATCCGTAACTAGCCGTGATAACCGAGACGTGGATACTGAGCCAATATGACTTTAGCACCGGGACTAAATTTGTTATCTGCGGATTTACGAAGTTCATGTGAGCCACCAGCATCACGATGCCAGCTAGCAGCGCAGCCGCCGCAAGCGCAAGCAACGAACGCCTAAAAAATATCATACCCGCTAGCGCTCCAGACCAGCCGATGTAGATCATCGATTCGTAACTATCGCTCCAGGGCGCATGCCCCGAGACGTACCAGCGCAGAGCTAAGGCCGCCGTATGCAGGGCAAATCCTAGCGCGAACGCCGCTAAAATCGCTCGCTCAAGCGGTAAAATCCTTCTAGATAAAAACACCGAAGCAAGCCCTAGTAAAAGCGCGGCAAAGCCCAAAATCCAGTAGAAATAAACGAGCTTTTTAAACACCGAAGCGCGGTTGTAAAAGACTTCGGCATCGACCCTGCTAACGCTAGGTAAAATTTCCGCCGAAGCCGTTCGCTGGTAGTTTCTTAGCGCAGCTAGCGCGGAGTCGGCCTTGCTCCAGTTATTATCCGCGATACCCTCTTGGAGACCCATGAGATAGTCGTTTAGCATGTTTTTTGCGTCCAGAGCGACTCGCTCGTCGCCAAAGGCGTTGTTTGGCGAGAGCCACGCATTTTGCGGGTCGTTTGCTACCGGGATAAATTTAAAAAACGTGCCCTTAAACGTGAGATACGCGATGTTTAGTCGCTCGTCAAATTTGATGAGGTCGTTATCGAGCGTGCCTCGTTTTGATAGAGGTTTTTCGTTCGCGGCTTCGACCTGCGCGGCCAGTTTATACTCGCCGTTTGCGTCAAACGCATCCCTAAAACTCGCGTAATCTCCGCTCAAATTTAACATCTTTTTTATCTCGCCGTTTTTTATCTTGACGATTTTGATCTCTTGCCACAGCGCGGGGTTTAGATTCATCCCAAGCACGATTTGTTCGGCGCTTAGACCGTAAAGCGAGTCTGTGCCGGAGATTTTATTTATGATTTCGCCGGCTTCCGTGCTTAGCGGCTTTATCCTGCCCGCGTAGTCTTGCACTAGTAGCTTTGCAAATTCGCCGTTAGCGTGAGCGGCGGTGTTTGCGGCGAAAGTTTTTAAAATCTCGCTCTGGTTTTGCTCGGCCGCGTTTGCGTTAAAATTTAAAAAACCAAGCGCGATAAACGCCGCGACGAGTGAAAATCTACTGTTTTTTATGAAATTTATGAGCTTTAAAAATCGGCTATTTTTAGTAAAAAAGTTGCCGATGACTCCGACGCAAAGCAAGAAATATCCGATATAGGTCGGAATTTTGCCCGGGTCGCGGTTAACCTCTAGTACCGTGCCTTGCTCG
>CALIWP010000031.1 GCA_938046705.1 uncultured Campylobacter sp.
ATGAAATTTTAGCCTTTAAAAATGAGCCATTTAGCGCATTTTTAGACTTTAGCAAGGCTGGTGAAACTTTGCTTAAGATAGAGCCATTTGGGCTTGATATGAGCTTTGGCAGTGAAAGTAAAATAGCAACAAAAAATAGTAAATTTTTCATAGAGAGCTCGCCTGTTTTAAAGCAAAACGGCGTGCATGGTTTTGATGAGCTTAGCATAAAAAGCAAGGATTTTACTGATCTTGAAATTTTTGCCAAAGAGGCAAACTTTGATTTGCCGTTTTTAGATAAAAATGGCTCAAAGTATGAAAACGATGATCTTAAAATTTTAGTCTCAAAAGCTGGCGTGAAGGTAGATAGTGCAAGTAAAAAGCTAAGCCTAGATATAAAAGAAAAAGCTATAAACGTAAAAACCAAAGATCTAAATTTGCTAGTGCTTGACGATAATAAAACCAGCGAGCAAAGCACGCCGCTTGAGCTTTTAGCAAAAAATGGCGATATCATTTTAAAGGATCTAAACAAGACCTTGCCATTTGCTAGCTTTAGCGCCGAGAAAAAGGGCAAAAGTACCTCGCTAAATGGGCTGGCGCAGCAAGGAAGAGTTGGCTATTTTAACGATGAAAAGAGTATAAATTTAGACGCAACCGACATAAGCGGTGAATTTATCAACGATCTTTTTGGTATCAAGAGCTTTGAAGGCGGAAAATTTCGCTTAAAACTGCTTGGAGAGAGCACGAAAGAGTTTAAGGCGGAGGTAAGATTTTTTGGAACATATCTAAAAGACTACATCTTTTATCAAAGGTTGCTTAGCTTCCTAAACTCAGTACCATCGCTTCTTAGCTTTAAAACACCTGATTTTAATGACAAGGGCTTTACCGTTAAAAATGGTAAAATTTTACTCACTAGAAATGGCAATATGATCGAGTTTTTGGCGATTGAAATGATAGGCACAAGTGCTGATATCGGCGGACGTGGTACGATCGATCTAAAGAGCAAAAAGATAAATATCGACCTTGAGCTAAAGCTACTAAAAGATGCTAGCAGTATCATTGATAAAATTCCACTGGTAAATCAAATAATCCTTGGCAAGGACCGCTCGCTCTCAACTGTCATCGCCATACGAGGCACTACCGACAAGCCTGAGTACTCGACGCAGATCCTGCAAGACGCCCTGCTTTCGCCACTAAAGATAATAAGAAACGTGATTCAGGCTCCGTTTTTGATATTTGAGTAGTTTAAATCTACAACGCACGAAAATTATAGAAAAATTATTGGCTGCTTCTAAAGCCAAGACTGGTGCTCATTTTTGATTATATATATTATCCTCGGCTCGCAAAGCGCGTAAAAAGGATATCAAAAGCTAAAGATCAAGGCTTTGATAGCTATTTTTTGATACTATAACCATTAAAATATTTTGATAAAAACATAAAATTTTACATATAAAAATATGTAAAATTTACTTCATCTCAAGGCGCATCAGATACATATCCTCGCCGTCAGTCACCTTTAAATTTTGGCTCTTACACTTTGGACAAGTAAAGTCATTTTCGCTAAGCTCCCCGCCAAATCCACAATCCAAACACTCGATCACAATGCCTTGTAAATTTATCACAAGTTCGGCATTTTCGCAGATCGTACCAGCCTTATAAACATCAAAAGCGCTCTGCAAATAGTGAGGCTCCACTCCGCTTAAACGGCCAACCTTTATCTCGATCTTGCTTATCTCTTTGGCGTTTTCTTTGGCGGCATTTTTCTCGCAAAGGCTGACTAAATTTTGAACGATACTAAGCTCATGCATTAGCAGATCCTTGGTAGTAGCTCGCCCTTTGGCGGCTCGAGAAATCTTCTTGATTTATAGGCGTTTTCGATGATGACACGCTCGTTTTTTGCTTCCATTACCTCGCCTATTATCATCGCATTTTTGTCAAATTCTCGCAAAATCCCAAGCGCGTCCTCAGCCTGGCTCTCATCAACTGCTATCACAAAAGTGCCCTCGTTTGCAAGCTCATAAGGCTCAAATCCAAATAGCTCACAAACGCCCATCACTTCGTCTGCGACCTTGATATTTTCTTCAAAGACTAAGATGTCAAATTTGCTAAATTTAGCCCACTCATTTAGCACCGCACTTAGTCCACCTCTAGTCGCATCACGCATGCACTGCGGCTTTATACCAGCCTCAAATAGCCTCAAAGTAACCTCTTTTAGGCTCTTGCAGTCACTTTTTAGATCAAGCCCAAGCTCAAATTCTTCTCTTGCTGCTAGCACCACGCCGCCGTGTCTGCCAACATCTCCAGAGATTAAAATTTTAGCCCCTGCTTTTAAATTTTTAAGCTCCACGCCTTCGCAAACTATCTCGCCGATGCCTGCTGTGTTTATGAAAATTTTATCGCATTTACCCTTTGGCACTACCTTCGTATCGCCACAAACTACGCTCACACCGCTCTCTTTGCAAGTTTTTGCAAGCGAGCCAAGCACACGCTCGAGCTCCTCTATACTAAGCCCCTCTTCGATAATGAGCGAACAGCTTAGGTATTTTGCGCTTGCTCCAACCATCGCTAGGTCGTTTATCGTGCCGCAAGCTGCGATCTTGCCGATATCGCCGCCATTAAAAAAAATGGGAGTTACCACAAAGCTATCAGAGCTAAATGCGATCTTGCCGTTTAAATTTAATATCGCTGAGTCGTTGCTCTGCCTTAAAATTTCGTTATCAAAGATCTTAAATATCGTCTCATTTATAAGCGAGTTCATCTCCTCGCCGCCGCCGCCGTGGCTTAGCATTATCTTGCTCAAATTTGCCTCCTCTTAGCCCGCGCTTTTGATGTCGCCGTATTTGTAATATGCCGCGCACGCGCCCTCGCTAGAGACCATGCACGAACCCACGGGAGTTTTTGGCGTGCAGGCTTTGGCGAAAATTTTGCAGTCAAAAGGCTTTGCTCGCCCGCGTAAAATTTCAGGACAGATACAGGCCTTACTCTCGCCTTTGCTTTGCACGCTGCAGTCAAATTTAACCCTCGCGTCAAGCCCTGAGTACTCGGAGCGCAGCTTCATACCGCTTTGCGCGATCACGCCAAGACCGCGCCACGAGAAGTCGCACGGCTCGAAAAACTCCTCTATGAGCGCCTTTGCTTTTTGATTGCCCTCGCGCGTGACGACTCTGGCGTATTCGTTATAGACCTCGTGCGTGCCCGCGTTTTGCTGGCGGACGAGGTTTAGGATGCCGTCCATCAGATCAAGCGGCTCAAATCCGCTAACCGCGATAGGTTTTTTATACTCCGCCGCGATGCTCTCGTAGATGCCATATCCCGTGATCACGCTCACGTGGCTAGGGCCCAAAAATGCGTCGATCTTTACGTCCTCGTCGTTTAGGATCGCTCGCACGGGTGCGGGGACTGTAACGTGATTTATGTGGAAAAATAGATTTTTTAGCCCGAGCTCCAGCGTCTTTTGGACTAAATTTGCGCTCATAGGCGTCGTCGTCTCAAACCCGATCGCGAAAAATATCACGCTCTTTTCGGGATTTTCGCGCGCGATTTTGATACAGTCTAGCGGGCTATATAGCGCTCTGATGTCGCAGCCTTCGCCTCGCAGCTTTTGTAGGCTGGTGTTTGAGCCAGGGACTCTCATCATATCGGCTAGAGTGCACAGGATAGTGCCCGGCATCTGGGCTAGCTTTATCGCCTCGTCTATGCGGCTCCTTGGCATCACGCATACGGGACAGCCGGGGCCGTGGACGAAATTTATATGTTCGCCTACTAGCTGCGGCAGGCCAAATTTCATGATCGAGTGCGTGTGTCCGCCGCAAATTTCCATGATATTTAGCGGTTTTACGCTCTCTTTTTTGATGAGTTTTGAAAGCGCTAAAATAAGCTCTTTATCGCGAAAATTATTGATTAGATTCACGCCTTTTCCTTTGCTTCCGGATTATTTGCCGCCGCTTGCATGGCGCTTAGTCCCGCGTCGCCTTCGTCCGCGCCTATTTGCCCGCTTTGCATATCTTTGGCGATTTGGCGGTAGATTTCGATACTCTCTAGCGCAAATTTCGTATCGATTTTTTCCATCGCGTAGCCGACGTGGATGAGTACGTATTCGCCCACAGCTACGGGCTCGGCGATGAGATCTAGGCTCACGCGGCGACTCACGCCTAGCGTCTCGACGGTAGCGACGTTATCTTCGTCGATCGCGACCACTTTTGACGGGATTGAGAGGCACATTATCTAAGCTCTTTTTTAAATTTTAAGAAATTTAGCCACTTCTCCATACCTTCGCCCGTTTTTGCGTCAAGCTCGATAACATCGACCTTCGGATTTAGTTTGCGAGCCTCTTTGACGACTTTTTTCACGTCAAATTCAAAATGCGGCAACAGCGAAGTTTTGGTTATCACGATGAGATCGGCGGCGCGAAACATCACGGGGTATTTTGCTACCTTGTCGTCGCCTTCAGGTACTGAGAGCAGCACGACGTTAAAGTGCGAGCCGACGTCGTAGCTAGCCGGGCAAACGAGGTTGCCGACGTTTTCAACGAAAACTATATCAAGGTCCTCTAGCGGCAGATAATGAAGCCCCTCGTGAACCATAAAGGCATCCAGATGACAGGCCTGCCCGGTCGTGATTTGGTGTGCTTTGCCGCCTGCTTTTATGATGCGGTCGGCGTCTTGGTTGGTCTCTAGATCGCCCTCGACGACGCCGATTTTAAATTTACCGCTTTTTATCGTAGCTTCTAGTAGCGTTGTCTTGCCGCTGCCGGGGCTGCTCATGAGATTTACGCATAAAATCCCTTGCTCGTCCAAATGTGCGCGGTTGTGCGAGGCCTCTTCATTATTTTGCGATAAAATTTTAGTTATCACTTCAACCGTTTTGCTCTCGTTTAGCGCAGGGTGCGCGTGGCCGTGACTATGCTCGTGAGCCGCGCCGTGTCCGTGCTCGGCGCCGTGATCGTGAGCATGCGAGTGGGTCGTGCCGTCCGCGTGAGTATGGGTATGGTCGTGTCCGCCGAGCGAGCATCCGCAATCTTTACACATTTTGTTTCTCCTTAGCGATTTTTTGGGGTTATTATACTCTTAGATGTTAAAATCTCGCTTTAGTTTCATACCTTGCGGATATTATTTCGTTGCGTTTTATTTATATTTTGAGATTTTGCGGCAGAGGCGAGATCGGTCAAATTTGACACAAATTTGAGCCACGTCAAATTTTATGGCTCAGGCTAAATTTGACTTCAGATTAGCCTAGTCAAATTTAGCCCTCTTTGCCGACAAATTTAATGTCCGCGGGACTCGCTCGCGTTTGGTTTTTCTAGCACGATATCTTTGATGCGAGCTTTGCCGTTATCCATCACGCTGATTACGGCGGTGGCGTTAAACTCCATCATATCTCGCTCCATCTGCTGCGCTTTTTTAGGCGGCATAAAAAAGGCCTCGATGCCGAAATTTGCGGTATTATAATCAACCCTACCAGCCAAAAACGTCCCGCCGTTAGGCTGCTTAAAGCTATATTTATCAAATTTATACCTGCCGTCTTTGTCTTGCTTTAAGATAGCGTAAATTTTAGCGCCGTGCAGCTGCTGCCTTTTGCTCAAATTTGAGTCTCTTTTATCCAGTTCGTAAACGCTCGCAAAGCCGTAGCTAAGGCGCACATAGTCGCCGCGAAACATATCGCGCGGGTCGTAAAGCGTAGTTTGCAGCAATATCTCTTTGCCAAAATATATCGGCACGTACGCATACGCAAGCATCGCGATCACGGCTAAAATTTGAAATACCGCAGCGGCAAAAATCAGCTTTAGTTTCATCTCGCGCTCCTTTTTTTAGAGATCCTAGACACGCCGAGCACCACCAGCGCAAACACCAAAAACAGCGCGCTGGCACTGACGTAATCGCCCACTAGATCCACATATCGCACGAACGCCACCCAAAAGATGAGCACGATACCAAATTTCATATTATTTTGCTTGATAAGAGCGACCGCGACACAAACGCCGATGAGTGAAAACACGCCCTCCTCGTAGCCTGCAAACGCGTCTAAGATAAACGGCAGCGCGACCAAAAGCGCTCCGACTATTGCGGAGGCGTACTTTTTAAAGTAAAACGCAAGCCCCAAAGAGGCCGCGCAAAAAGCCATAAACAACACTCCAAACACGCTTTTTAAAAATGTAACGCCGTTTAAAACATTCTCGTAGTTCTGGGTGCCGTAAGGCCATGGACGCGAAAAATGCAAGTCCTCGTAAAGCGACATATCAAAACACAAGATGCCCGCGCCGCAGACGATGCCGACGGTTTTGAGATAAAACGCGAGTTCAAATTTACCCGCTCTCTCAAGCAAAAACGAGGCGCAAACGGCGAGCAGGCAGTAGCTAAGCGCAAAAAAATGAACGCCGTAAAACGCGTCGTCCACGCGCAAATCCGTCATAAAATACCGCTCGTAAAGCACGAAAGAGACGATATAAGCAAACACGCTCGCAAAAAGCGCGCCCGTAAGCAGCCGCGAATCATCGCGCCAAAGAACCGCAGCCGAAGCTATGATAAACAGCAAAAATCCGTGCGAAACGCCGCTAAACTCAAACTCCATCAAAAACCAAACAAGCCCCAAAATAAGAGCCTGAAGCGTGATGATGGATTTACGCGTAGCAAGCCCGAGCGCCAAAGCTCCGACCGCCCACAGCAGCACGCCGTTAGGCATATGCTCGCCTAGATGGTAAATTTGCGCGACTAAAACGATCGCCGCGCCGTAGCAAAAGTTACCCAGGAAAAACAGCGTCGTAGCCTGCGTCTCTTTGCCGTTTTTCTGCGCCAAAACTCCGCTAAAATTTACCGCCGCGAGTATGCCAAGCACTATGATTAGCCTCACGGCGCGCGGCAGCTCCTCCCAGTTTGCGCCCACAAGCGTAAATAGCGAAAGCGCCAAAAACAGATACGCTACGAGCTTTAATATAAAGCTTCGCCGCTCATTTGCGCCCGATAAATCTATATCGTATCTAGCCGCTATCTTGCGCGCCGCCTCGTCGCTTATTAGCCCGTCCTCTCGCCACTTCGCAAGCTCGTCTGCGAGAAAATTTTTATGAAATATCATCATTTTTCTACTCCACGCATTTCATTATCCTGTGTCGCCCAGCCCAGTAGAGCACCGCATAACCCGCCCCGCCCGAGATCAGCGACGCGATAAGTACCGCAAGCTTATCGGCGTACGCAAACTCGTAGGTGTCGTGATATGAGAGCGAATTTATAAAAAGACTCATCGTAAAGCCGATACCAGTAAGTACGCAAAGGCCGTAAAACTGCGCTAGATTGCAGTATTTTGGTAGCTTTGCGAGCTTAAATTTGATCGCAAGAAAACAAAATCCAAACACCCCTAGCTGCTTGCCCGCAAATAGCCCCAAGATAACGCCTAGCGACACGGGGTGGAAAATCTGCTCCAGACCGATGCCTTTTAGCGAGATGCCAGCGTTTACAAAGGCAAATACCGGCAGCACGAAAAATGCGACGTAACCGTGCAGATTATGTTCGATTTGCTTTAGCATCGAGCCCTCGCCCTCCTTTGCCTTAAGCGGTATGAAAAATGCCGCCACGACGCCAGCTAGCGTCGCATGCACGCCCGATTTTAGCACGCTCACCCAAAGGATAATGCCCAAAATCACGTAGCAGGCTTTTTTATTTACGCCGGCTAAATTTAAGGCTAAAAGCCCTAAAGTAGCCGCTCCAGCAACCATAAACGATACTGCGGACAGATGTCCGCTGTAAAATATCGCCATTATCAAAATCGCGCAAACGTCGTCGATGATAGAGAGCGTCACGAGGAAAATTTTAAGACTCGCCGGCACTCTTTTGCCTAAAATCATTATGATACCTAGAGCAAACGCCGTGTCCGTCGCAGTCGGGATCGCCCAGCCTTTTAGCGCAAAAGCATCGGCGTGGTTAAACGCGTAAAAAACGAGCGCGGGCATGACGATACCGCCGGCCGCACCCACGATAGGCAGCACGATCTGAGCGGGATTTCGCATCTCGCCCTCTACTATCTCGCGCTTTAGCTCCAGTCCCAAAAGAAAGAAAAAAACCGCCATGAGCCCGTCGTTTACCCACAAAATAAGCGGCTTTTGCAGGCTAAATTCGCCGAAAACCACGCCCATATTTATGCGTAAAAAGGAGTTGTAAAATCCGCTCAAAAAACCGTTTTGAAATATCATCGCAAAAATCGCGGCAAGTATGAGCAAGATGCCCGAACTAGCCTCGTTTTGGACGAAATTTTTAAAAGAGATATGTTTCAAATTTTAACCTTGAAATAAAAATAGTGATAAATCCTAATAATTTTAGCGTTAAAGAGATAAATGCGTGATAAAAGAGAGACTTTTGCGGGCAAATTTGATATGGCTTATCAAGCTTGCCCGCATTTTAAACGTTACGAGCGCGGGACGGCGGCCTTGGTTAGTTTTGAAAATTTAACCCCTTTTAGTCCGCCCATTTTTTCGGAAAATTTCTCGATAGCTCCCGCTTTACCGCGAAGTATCAGAGTCTCCAGGCAGTTATCGTGATCTATATGAACGTGAGTCGTGCAGGCGATGTGCAAATTTGCCTGGTGCTCGATGTCCATCATTTTCACGACGAGGTCGTTTTGGTGGTGCAAATAAATGAGTGTCAAAACGCCGATGAGATCCTCGTCCGCGTCTTTCCAGCTGTCATTTACTATTTTTTCCCTAATCAGATCGCGAGTAAATTCGCTTCTCGAAGCATAGCCCTGAGCGCCTATTTTGTTGTCAAGTTCGTCTAATAACTGCTTTGGCAACGAGACGCTGAATCTTATGATATTTTCCACTATCGCCTCCTTAAAGAAATTATTAGTTATTATACATCAGAAAACTTTAATTTAAATTAATGTAAGCGCGATCTGACCGATAGCTACCGAAGAGTCGTTTGACGAAAAGTTCTTATTTATGTAATACTTCTTACCTTTTTGCTTAAGAATTAAAATTACATTTTCAAGCAGAGCTTTATTTTGAAATACTCCGCCTGCGAGCAAGACGTCGTTTGACTGCGCGCAAGCTACGTCTGCTACGAGCTTTGCCAGCCCTTTTATAAAGCCCGTCGCAGCCGTTTTAGCGTCATCTTTTAAAGCTCTTTTAAAGGCCTCTTTAAAGCAAATTTTGTCACTACTGATTTCAAACTCGTAGCAGGCATCTAAATTTGCGTCAAAAAGCGCCTCCAGGCTCATCCCCGCCTCGCCCTCGTAGCTGATGCTATCAAGCCCCAAGATCACCGCCGCAAACGCGTCAAAAATTCGTCCAAGCGAGCTGGTTTTGACGCAGTTTATTTGCTTTTCGTGCAGGATTTTTAGATTTTTTAGCTTAGCGGGCTCAAATTTAGCCAAAAACGCCTCCGCCTCGCGCTCCAAATCGTATTTTAAAATCGCGGCATAAGCAATCTGCCGGATATTTTTCACGCTAGCTTCACCGCCGATTAGTAAAATTTCGTCAAATTTACAAACCCGCTCGTACTCTTTGCCGCGCACTTTCATGATCTCTCCGCCCCAGACGCTACCGTCCGCGCCGTATCCCGTACCGTCAAAGCAAAAGCCCAGATACTCGCGCTTTGCGTCCAAATCATTTTCTAAAATCACCGAAAGCAAATGCGCGTGATGATGCTGGATTTGCGTGATATTTGGGCCAAAATTCGCGGCGTATTCGCGCGCCCATTTTAGGTTTAAAAAATGCGGGTGCAAGTCGGCTACGATTTCGCCAAATTTTAGCTCGTAAATCTCGCTAAAAAGATTGATTAGCGCGCAAAACCGCTCATAGGTCGCGACGTTTTTTAGATCGCCGATATACGGGCTTATCATCAGCTCGCCGTCCTTAAATATCGCAAACTGATTTTTTAGCTCCGCTCCGACGGCTAAAACGGTCTTTTCGCCCTTAAATTTCGTGCGGATAAATTTGGGATGCACGCC
>CALIWP010000032.1 GCA_938046705.1 uncultured Campylobacter sp.
TAGTTTTTCAAAAAGTGCTATTGCACCCTTAGAATTGGTTTTTTCACACCTAACGTATAACTCATTAATATCAAATTCCTTAAATTCTTGTTCGAGCTCAAGTATAGCTTTAGCCGCTATACCCCTTTTCCTATAGTCATCCGCGATATATAATAAATTAATCTCATAACCTTTAAGTATCTTTTTTCTTTTTTTATCTGATGTCATAATATTATATCCAGCATATAAAAAGCCCACATCCGCATCATTAAATTTAAGTATTCTTAAAACACTATTTGGCATATTTTTACCTGTTTCGATCATTTTACTTATTTCTTCTTTTGACATAAACTTAAAATGATGCTCCTGAGCACCTGCTTTTATGCACTTGGATATAAAATCAAAATCATCAACATCTGCATATCTATACCCAAGTGTTTTCTGATGTATATTTTTACAAAATTTAGGTTTGCTGTTTTTTCTAGAAAATATTTTTTTAAAAATTCCAAACACCATAAACTCCTTTTTAATATTTCATAAGATTATATTTTGCAGCCGGGTTCTTACACCGGCTGCCATAAAAAATTGTTATAAGCTATTTTTTACTTTTAATTTCTTTTAGGCTTTTTATAATATCCGTGCACCTAACAAAGAAATCGCCATATATTTCCTTGTGAAAATAATCTAAATCAAACAAATCATACAACATATAAGAATAGTCGCCCTTTTCTAAAATATTTTTAGCATAAAAATTCTTTGAGATTAGCTTATCATATTCATCTCTTTTTAAAGATACAAGCGCAATATGGTTTTTACGCTTCATATAAAAATCATACAGCTCAAAAAGATCTCTGCATTCCGTATTTTCCATAAAGAAATCCTCGCCTATACAAAAATCAGTTCGAAAAAAATCAAATTTCCCGGTTTTATCTTCTACTATTATTTTCGTATGCACTTTATCATCGCTACAATGAACTATGTATATTTTGTTAAAATCGTAAAATTCCTCATCAAGAGACTTGAGTGTGTTTGATTTTATGAATTTTAAACTAAAAGGGCGATCTTTACCGTTCGCAAGCCAATTATTTGAAATTTGAAAACTATTTGAGAATTTATCTAGAAAATCGAAGCTAGGAACATTTTTTAATTTTAACACCCTATCTAGATAATCAAAACTAGCTTCACCTAAGCGCTTACTAGCTTCTATAACGTTTAAGCCGTATTCTTGCAAGACATATTTCATCCTAGATATTAGATCTCGCCAATCATCTTGTTCCTCGCTCGCAACTCCATAATTAGATTGATCAAACTCTTTCAGTTTAGAAAAAACCTCATTAAATTTTGAGATCAGCTCAGACTTAGAGTGATTTTCAAGCATGAGCTCGAGAGCCAACTTTGTCGTTTGAGACATCCTGGAAGGGTCACTCCAGCTGTCGATCGTAGATTTTGAGATACCGAGCTTTTCAGCTAACTCTAACCTAGTTATGCCGATAGTTTCGCATACTTTTTGATGCAGTAACATTTTTCTCCCTTTTTAGAAATTGTGCTATTATAGCATAAAATATGTAAAACACAAGTATTATATAAAATTTTGTATATTTACAAATATACAGTAATATTACTTATTTTTCCTTGACATTATAGTAATTTTACTGTATAATTACGCAATAACTTAGTAAAATTGCTAAGAAATGAAAGGAAAAACATGGAAACTTACGACATAGCCGCTCTAGGTAAAGAGCTTTATGCTATCAATTCTTCTGACAAATTTCTTAAAGAAATTTATTCTAACTCAAAAATCGTCGATCTAAAAGAAGTCGGCGACATGCTCGTTAAGGTTCAAGAGCAAATAGAAAGTATCAGCAAAAGCAAGGGGCTAGTAAAAAGCGTCATAGAAAAAATACCACTAATCGGAAAACTAAGCAAAAACGTAGGCCATGAAGTAGCGCTACAGCAAAATTTAACCGATTATATAACCTCTACGCTCGAAAAATTTGAAGATAAGCACGAAGAGCTAATACAGCATCTGCAAAATTTCGAGAACACCAAAAAGAAATTTCAAAGCGACATAGCACAGCTTGACGAATGGATAGTCAAAGCCGAAGATCTAAAAAAATCAATAAACGATGTTCCTAGCATTGCAAGGCTCGACAAACTTTTAACCGAAGCCAAGTCCGAGCTAAAAAGAAAATTCGATACTATTGATAGCTTAATCTCTCCGATGATACTAGCGGCCACGAATTTAACTCAAAACATCAATGAGCTTACGCCGGTATTGCGCAATATCCTTTATGCCGAGCTAAAAACGATGGTAGGCGTAAATTCCTTTAAAGACGCGGCCAATATGATGATCACGCTTAAAAACAGTATAGTGGAGATCCAAAAGCTTAATATCATCAACGCCAACGAAACCATCGTAGATATTCTCGATAATACTAGAACAAACCTGCTTTCAAACCAAGATATGGAAGAGATGAATAGGCTAAGAATCGAGGGCAAGAAAAAAATACAAGAAAAAGCCGCCGAGATCAACAAGCTTCAAAAAGAAAACGCCGCATATATGGAAAAACAGTATCTAAATTTGAAGAACTCCGGCGCGCTTATGCTCGAAGATAATAAGGAAAAATACATCGAAATAGAGGAGATCAAAAATGCTTAACGAACTTCTAAGCGAATATTCTATAGTTAAAAACCTAAAAATCGCAAAAAACTTTTCGGAACCCCAAGAGCTAAAGCTTAAGGAGTTAAAAATAGTGCTAGATAAAATAACCCCGAGTAATTTCAAAGAGTTTAATAACCTAAATTACAAAAGCATACTTTTAAATAGACTCTATACGATCCCAGAAACCGGAATAAATTTTATACTCAAAGTGCCTAAAATTTTAGAAGCCAAGAAAAAAATGCTTGAAAAAGAGAAAGACGCTACGCTTGAGCTTGGCAAATTTATTCCCAACGAAAACGTGCAACCAAGCGACGATACGATAAATTTTTTCAGAAATTATTTTGAAAAATTATATATCTCGACGCTAGATAAAAACGGAACGTTTTATAAATTTCTCCTTCTTATAGACGAAATTAAGGAAGAAATAACCGGGCATTCTTTCGTATTTCTCGACAAACGATACGGAGAGCCTTTGGCTAAAAAATTTATAAGAGAGTATGCCGACAATCAGTTTGCGGTATTTTACGGACTCGGATTTAACATATTAATTGAAGAATAGGAAAAGAGATGATAAAAACAAATAATGCAAGCATAATAAATAATAAAATATTAAAAGGATTTTCGATCTTTTTTACTATTTGCGCTGTATGGACAGCAATTTGTCTTTTGTGGAGCTTTAAAGACTCTACTCAAACGCAAATCGTTGTTAAACATAGTTTAAGCCCCGCAGAAGCCGCAATGAACATAGTAGGGCTTATAAAATATTTTCCTACACTGTTGGGCGGTATGTTAATAGTTTTTGCGGCGCACAGAATACTTCAAGGTATACGCGAGGGAGAGCCAAGCGGTTCTAACTATACTATGGCTATCGCCGGAGTTTTGCTAATGGGCGCATCCCTTCTTGTGGATGCAATAATAGGAGACGGCGGCAGATCTTCTACGCCGGAGCCGACGACCGCCGAAAAAGTCGAAGAGAACGTGTTTTTATTTGAATTGTATTTTGCTAATTTCAAAACGATGTTTGGTGCAAGCATTTTAACGCTTATCAAAGTAGCCATAGCGATGAAAATATTTATAATCCTTTTTACTGCGTATGAAATAGCTCGTTTGAAAAATTTAGAGTATCTAGCAAAAAGATACATAAAAGAATTTAAAAAACACAAGGGAGATCCAAACAAGCTTACTATCTTCAAGGCCGACAAATGGGTAGATCCAAAAGATATGGGTAGAAATTTGGCTAAATATTTTGTATAATGCAAAAAATTTAGCAAAGGCTATAAAATGGCGACAAAATCGCAAAAACTCGATACTCTAGTATGCAATACCCTCGGCATTTCAAAAGAAGAATTAGCGAGTAAATTTGAAATCTCGGTGCTTACAATGGGCGGATGGGCCAAAAGTATGCCAAAGCCGGTAGAACTCGCCCTTAAGCTCATGCTTGAAAACCACGAGCTTAAGCAAAAAATTAGTAAAATATGCGAGGCTCACGAGATCGTGGCCTCGTTTAAAAAGGACAATAATGAATGAAAAACATAATTTTTTTGATAGAAGCAAAAGGGCTTACGAATTTGGAATCTAATAAAAAATATGTAACAGAGGAATAATATGAAAGAACTAAATCCTGAAGCAATCAATTCTATTTTAAACATATTAACGTTTTTTTCATATACGACAATCCTTTTTGGATTGGTATTTTTATTTTACTTTATTCGATACGAATTTTTAGAACATGAACTAACAAGGCAACAAAAAATACGCGCCTTGATATTTTTACTAGCGAGTATCGCACCAAATTTTGTGATTTCTCTTGTCACTCAAAAACTCGATGCCGGACTATACGTAAATTTCGGGATCTTTTTCTTTGCGCTTTCATGCGTGAGCGCAAAGGCCGTTTTTAAGAAAAATTACAAAATATTCGGCGAAATTCCGTTTGATAAATGGTATGGAATAGCATTTTTAACCGCGATAATCTTAAACTGCGCATTAATATATACAACTATTTATAAGCTACACGTAGAGTCGGCAAACGTTTTATTTAAAATTCTAAATTACGGATTTTTATCCTTAATAGCGGCCTCTATCGTCATAGCTTTATTGGAAAAATTATTCAAAAGCAAGCAAGTAGTATATTTTTTAAAATGGGTGCAAATACCCATTAAAAGCCTTACTTTCGCCAACATCACGCTTACCGCGTTTTTTATGTTTCTACTCTTTATAGCTCCGGCGATGGATGCGTTGTCTCACGCGTATTCTCCGATTAGCGGATTTGTAAAAGTCGGAAAAACCGAGATAAACACAAGAGCTTTTGGAAAAGAAGAGATCCTTTTTTTAGAAGGCGAGGTAAATTCCGGCAAAGATCCAAAAGAGATCGAGCACGAATTTCTAAAAAAATATACAACTTTTTATAAAAGTAATGCCGAATAAGTTTATAACGTTATTTATGTTATAGAATGCTTTTGTATAATAAAGTAATGTTATTTAATATAAATAACATTACTTAAAGACTACCAATTAACTAGTTTTACAAGAAATAGACAAACTGCTGTATTATTAATACTTGAATATTAAGTCCTATATTTTGTATACAGTGGAAGTGTATAGCCAAAAACACTCTATAAATATTATAGAAATGTAATTTTTATTTTTTATTATATTTTTATTGCTATAACTATATAATTTGATATTCAATCTTAAAAAAGGAGATAGAAATGAATAGATTTCTAAAAGTTGCACTTATTGGTGCAGTAGTGGCTACAAGCATTAGTGCTGATGATTTCTTGGCAAAAGCCACCAATGGTGCATTAAGCGATACTCAAATAGGTGTAGTTAAACTTGACAACAATCGCATGACTAATGTTAAAGGGGGATATACGGTTTCTCGCAACACTTTTACATTAATTAATAGAGTGGTAGGAAATAGCTCAATCAAGCAAATTGGAAAAGTTATTTTTATATCAGAGGCAGAGCAAAGAGCTAGGGCTCTTGGCTATTATGGATCAGAAGCGGCAGGAAGCGGTTATTACGCTGGACAAAGATACAATGAGGCAGTTTCTGTAGCCGACCCCCAAAGAGGTGAACTGTTAGCTATTACAGCCACATTAACAAAAATACCAAGTTATTTTGGAACTCCTATACCAAAATTTGAATATGGTGCAGTGGTTTTAAAAGTTACTTCTGATGGCTCTCTTTATAGATTGAGAAGTGCTAATCTAAGTAGTTATATAGCTTCAGATGCAATGAGATACGAGAAAAATAATCTTTCAAGAGAATTGGTGGTTAATCAATAAATACTATTAAAATTTACTTTAGTCTAAACTTAGGCTAAAGTAAATTAAATTTTGGCCGATATAATATTAAAGGATTAATATGATAAACGCTCTTAACAACTATTCCGCTTTTTCTAGACAAAGTTTTTCCCTAAACGTAAATGTTAAGCATGGCTCAAAAACTGAGATTTTAAAACAAAATGAAATCTCACAGCCGGATACGGTCGAGCACAAATTTAACGAAGTTTTAGGCTATAAAGTCAATGAGGATGGATATTTTACGTCCGAATTTAATGAAGCCGCAGGTATCCCAAAGGACTACAAAATCCACTCAGATACCTTAAAATCGCTCGTGAACGTAAATGATAAGGCTATTGCATTTAATAAAATGTTTTCAAAAATCGACATAGCAAAAACAGTCGGCAATGCATATAAAATTTTATCCCAAGTAGTCGGTGAAGACGTTTTAAATTCTAAAGAAAGTTTTAACAAAGAAGACCTTGCCAAATTTCCTCAAGGATACGAGTACGAGAAATCAAGTCTAAAAGTAACTAAAGTAAATAAAAACATCTACGACTATGCGTCGGCACGTAGCACATTTGACGATAAGTCCGGGAAAACCAATATGGAAACGCTATTTTTTAATAGCTCATATCATGCGTTAACAACAACGCCGCAATATAAGCCGTCAACCAATATCTTTGATAACAATAACGGCGGCAAAGAGAGCGAAAACGTGAGCGTGTTTATAAATCCTCACGGCGAAAGATACACCAACCCTGACGGTAGTATAACCAAAGGAGGCTTGATAGCAGCCGTAATAAACTCAAATTTAGACGTACGAGAGGGGGAAACTACGGTTTGGGGCAAAATGCAAGGTTATGACAAGAGTATAAGCGGCAAAGAATACAGACAAAAACTGGACACCTTTATTGATTCGCGCAACATCTACGGCATCAAAGGAAGCGAGCTTGACGGGCTTAGCAAGGATTACCGAGAATACGTACTAACGTTTCAAAAAATGCAAGAGTCGCTTTTACCTGGTAGCACTGCCTTAAGCGGCAACTCTAACATAACTTCCGACGGCAAAGAATCAAAAAGCCTCTTTGAAATAATGCAAGAGGATATGAAAGAGGCGCAAAAACGCCTAGAAAAGCTAATAGAGCAAGAAAAGCGAACGCAAAAGATGCTGGATAAAAACAGAAAATACGACAAAGAGCTAGAGCAAAATACTAGAAAAAATTTAGAAGAACTTGAGGCGATGATAAAATTTAACGCTAAGAGCGTGGATATAAAGGCTTAAGTTAAGTTTTTATAAAATAACATAAATTTAACAAAAGGAAAATTAGGTGAAAAAAATAGTTCCACTACTATGCATGGCTGGTCTCTTATATGCATCAGACCCGGTTACAATAGATAGTTTATTTAAAAAACAAATCGGGCTTAGAAGCACAACAAGTCTATCCATACTAAACACCGGCAATTCAAATTCTTATATGACATATCCGAATTTAAGTATGACGGGGGATCCGATTATATGGAACGACACAAAACAACTCAATCTTACTCAAACATTTATGTATGCGCTAAGCCCCAAATTCGACCTTTTAGCAAGCTTTAGCGGAAGCTATGCAAGAAGGGAATATACAGATATTAGAACTTATGAATTTAAACATCAGGATAAATCTGGATTTGATTCGATGTGGCTAGGTTTTATATATACGGCTGATCGTATAGGCGAATTAGTACCGCAGATGGTTTTTCAAACAGCAATAATACAAAGAGAAAGAGCTATTGATGAAACAAAGAATTTTAACTTTAAGTCATATTCGCTCAAAGGAACTTTAAGAGGATACTCTGATCCAGTAATCTACTCAATTTATAGTGGCTTTGGTTACAATGCGGAACGTAAATTTGAATCTATGAAAATTAAATATGGGCATAGCTTTTATTTTGGCGGCAATCTATCAATAGCACTAAGCCCAAAAATTACTCTTGATATGGGAGCAGAACAAAGATATCAGCTCGAACAAAAAATAAATGGAAATAAAAATTCTAACGTTCGTTCAATACCAACCTATAGTATAGGGTCAACCTACAGCATAAATGAGGACACTGCAATTAGTTTTTCAGCTGATTTGGGCGGCTCAAGTTCTGCGCCAGACAGTATATTTGGAATAAGTATTTGGAAAAAGTTTTAATATATAAGAAATTTCATCTTAAAGGAAATAAAATGAAAAAGTTATTTAAAGTTGCGCTTGTGAGCGCTATCATGGCAGGCAGCCTCGGAGCAAACGACTTTTTGGCAAAAATCACGAATGGCACATTGAGTGATAATCAAACCGGAGTTACCACGCTTAATGAAACGGCTATGGGTAAAATTAAGGGTGGTTATGAAGTGGAAGCTTATAATTTAGGCTCATTTGCTATTGCCGTAGCATTACCCCATTTTACAAACGAGCTCGGATATCACCCTAATTATGATACAATGATGCAGATGGATAGAGGGTTATGCCCTATGGGTGTAACAGAATGTTTCTATAATAAAGAAACCAAGAGCCATCTCGAACAAAATAGAAATAGGCTTAGAGCATACGTACAAGCCCTAACTCCATCTTATGTTCCAGCACACTACGCATTAGCATTTACCGTAACAAAACATCCTATAATAAAAAAAGACGGTAGTCGCGATGTATATTTTAGTTATGGCGTCGCAGCTGTAAACTACCAGCATGGAACTGTTCATCCAATCAGTGTTCCCGTTGGAACAATAGATAACAATGTAATATTAAGAGAATTAAGGGATGCATACAAAGGCACTCTTGAATGGTCATTAAAAAAGTAAATTAAAAATAGGCTTCTTATTCTTTTTATTTTGAAAAAGAATAAGAAGCAATTTAAAAGGATTTTAAATGATAAACGGCTTAAACGGATTTAACGCAAACGTAAATTATGATTTTAGTAGCGCTCACGAGCGAAATTTAAAAGCACGCGAGGAGAAAGAGGCTATAAATTTAACCTCAAATTCGGCGCCGTCTCGATCAAATTTGACCGAACCTATTAATTATGACGCTCTTGATCCAGAAAAACTAGACCGAGATCAGCTCAAAATTTGGGCGGAAAATGTCGATCCAGGGAAGCTAACGGGTAAAAACTTAAGCAAATGGCTGGGAATAAAAATGGGGTTTGAAAAGTTTGAAGATAGCTGGCGTAAAGAACTTGGTCTAAATCCGAACGAGCCAGTAGCCATAAGGAGGATATTTTCGCTAAGCGGCTACACTAAGGACGATAAAATCAGCGTGTGGGGCAAGATAAACGGGCTTGATTCTAGTATTGACAAAGAAAAAGCTACCGAGCTAAAAAAATTTATAGACAGTACTAAAGCTTTAGCGGCGAACGAGGGGCTAGCCGGATATAAAAACTTAAACGTCGACGATGTTCGCACGGATTTAGGCGGCGTAGGAACTGGATTTATGCCGGGATTTGTTATGCTGCGCGAGATCACCGACTTGCTCGACTCCGATATGGACATAGATAAATTTAAAGATAAATGGCTCGAATTTACCGCCGAAAAGATACTAGGGGATCACGCAAGCGTCAAGATATCACTCAAAGATGGAAAGCTAAATTTTGATCAAACGCCCGAAAAGGTAAGGCTAAGATCTCTTAATCAGCCACTTGAAAAAAGAGTGAGCTACGCAGATGAAGCAACTAAAAAAGAGTTTTTAAATTTCTTAAAAGATGCATTTAAAAAAGGCGAGAGCATCGCAGACGTGCTACAAAATATAGCTCTAAAAGAAAGTGCAACAAGCGATCAAGCTCCTAAAGAAACGCCCGAAGAGAATAAATTTAAGCCTATCCAAGCCGTTAGCAAAAGCCAAACCTATGTTTATAAGGATATAAAGCGCGAGTTTTTCGAGAAATTTATCAAAGTTGAGCAGGAAAAGGGGATGGATATAATGGAAATACTGCGCAAAGTGGGCAAGATTAGTAAAGTGAATATTAGTGCCTAGTAATATATTTATAAACTATATATTACTGTTTATTGCTTTAAACTCTGCCTTAAAGGCAGAGTTTGCTGTGAGTTCATATAGAGAACTCAGGAGTCAAAGTGTGGTCAGGCAAACCTATGAGGAATCTTGTGGTGCAGCCTCTATCGCTACTCTAATTAATAATCTCGACTTTAAAAATATATCTGAAAAAGATACATTGGAGCAGATGAGGGAAAATCATAAGGATTTAAATACCGATATGGTAAGCTTTAAGCAACTTCAAGATGCTGCAGCAAAACTAGGGTATGAATCAAAAGGTTATCAAATTAGCCGCGAGCTGCTAAATAAACTAAATATTCCAGTTCTCGTAAGGATAGAAAACGATCCGCGATATCCTCATTTTGTCGTAGTTATAAATCATCCAGGGGATTTTATAACAGTTTTAGACCCAAGCTTTGGAAAGTATATCAGCAGTAAAAATGAATTTTATAGCGTATGGGATAAAAACAACCAGGGCGGCTATGCTCTAATTCTTGCTCCCAACAATGATTTTAAGAGAGAGTATAATATAGAACTACCAAATAAAAGCCTATTTCAAAAATAACTATTTAAAAGAACTTATGTCTACACTAAATCTAGCTTTAACTTTGCCTACAATAGTTAGCTGTATCTGTTCTTGTGGCTTTATAATGATATCTTGATAAAAATCATTAAGTGATGTAAGCTTAATGATTTTTTGTATTGGATCAAACAAATATTTTTTTACATATAAACTGTCTTCAAGAATAGCAATAACTATATCGCCATTTCTTGCCATTTCAGTTCTGTCCACCAAAACCAAGTCATTATCTTTTATAAAAGGTTCCATACTATCGCCCATAGCTCTTATAATATCATACTCTTTTGCTGGTACTCTTAAAACATCTCTCAAAAACTGTGCGCTAACCGGTATTTTCTTTGCCACACTATCATCAGCAAAAGAACCATACCCGGCACTTGCCCTAACATTATCGTAGAAATTTAGATAGATTTTTTTATTTTCGGTCTCATTAATAACACTAATAATATTAGCAAAATTAGGTCTTGGTGGGCTCGGTTTTTTAGAAACTGGGATAAAATAGCTTAATGGAACTCCAAAATGAGCTGCTATAGACTGAAGTATAACTCTTCGCGGCTCTACTTCCCCATATTCATAGCCTTGAAGGGCGCCATAAGATACACCAATAGCTTCAGCAAATTCTTTTTGGCTCATGCCTACTTTTTTTCTTAATTCTCTAATTTTTTCACCTATTTTAGGAGTTTCCATCTTTTATACCTATTTATTAAGAGATTACTCTTGACTAAAACACAATTTTGGAGTATAATGCCACTACAGATTTAGGTATTGTACCCTAAAAATACATAAAAATCAAGCTTTCTATGTATTTTTATACAACTTTTGCCTAGATTTGGAGATTAAAATAAGGAGAACAGCATGCAGACATAAATAACTAAATATTTGAATATAGCTTTTGGTCCACACGCCGTCGAATATTGAAACATTCTGATTATAGTGTGACTAAAATTAATATTCAATAAAATTATCCACGTTTTTATCATTGTTTAAGGAGAAAATTATGAAAAAAATATTTTTTGTAATTTTTGTTGCACTAAATCTTGTTGGTTGTAGTGCCTTAATTAGTGTTGGTGATAATAATACCAACACATCAAAATATAATAAGGATTTAAAATGAAACCTATTAACAAAAAACTAGCTATAACACTACTTTCTGTTACTGTTGGGCTAAGCGCCTTTGCCTCTGAATATCAAATAAAGCCTGTTCAAAATATAGATGAGGCTGTTAAATTGATAAAAAATCTTAAGCCAAAAACAGACAAGGCTAATGAAGTTAAGAGCAAAAACACATCTCCATATGGCTATATACACAAGAGTGATAATAGCCCATCACCAATGAGCTATACTCCAATACCCATAAACAACTTTAGTTATGATTCAGTCAGAGATACAATAACCACTATTTATGATAGTACAAACAACCCTATACTTCATATAGTGCATAACAAAAAACAGAATGATCCAACTTTGACGGCAAAAGATTTAACAAAACTCAATACTACAGAAATATATAAAAAAACAGGCTACACTTGTGATAATGAAGGAAAAAAACCATATAGTTGCAGTGCTTACCATTTTTATACAGGTATAGTTCTTAATTCAAACAGTGTTGGAGCCAACATAAATCTAAGTCAAACTAAACTAGCACAATACGGCAAAGATATTGTTCTGCTCGATCGAGAATCGAGGCTAGGCACGTATATGAAAGTATTTATTGATCAAAATGGCTATCTTTGCTCAAAATTTACACTAACAACAGGAGGAACAACCACTGCCAGAACAGCCCAACCTATACCATTTAATGAAAACGTATATATTCAGGCAAATGATTTAGGCCAAGCATATCAAGTTGGATGGAAAAGCTTAGATACCGGTAATAGTTCGATTGGTAAGGCCGGCCATCAGATAAAACCAGTATTTACTCCGATGCCAGGAGAGCCTAATGGAGTTCATGATGATGCAAATGCTGTTATTAGTTTAGACAGACACTTTTGGCAAATACTCCCTGACACAATTGCAAAATTTGGTATAACTAATTATTTTTGGAATACCAATATACCAATGTTTGCCAATATAGGCAAGGATGATCTAAGCGATATGGTTGTTTATCAACAAAGCCCCGCTTTAAAAATGGACTTAACTTTTGTAAAAAAAGTTATAGGTGATTTACAGGGCAATACAAACTATTTTCCATTGGGTAAATTAAGAGCATATGTTGACGCAAACGGCAATCTAGCTGCAGCAGACGTCAGGGAAGTTTACTAACTAGTATTCTTATGGGGCGGATTATCCGCCCTTGCCTAAATAAATTTTAAAATTTGCCGATTTGGTATTAAAACATTTAAAAGGATTTTAATATGGATATTCTGCTAAGAAACGGCTATGACGTAAATTTATCATTATTAAGACAAGGCCAAATGCAAGCTTCTGCATCTAGACTCGCCGGACAAGAGCTAGTCAAGGTGGGCAATGAGGCAATAAGCAAGGACGAATATATCAGTAGGCAATACGATCTTTTAGAAAAAGCCAACGATATACTAATGCAAAATTCGCAAGCCTATCTATATAAAGGCGGAACTGATAATGTAAATGGATATTCTACTGGGTTTTTAGGATCAAGCGCTCATAGGGCAAATCTGCCTATGTGGTCCAATATGGATAACTCGGATAGGGTTACTCAAGACGGATATAATGGATTTCAAGGACCGTATGGGAATGACGGATATTGTTTTTCTATCGGTTTGCCAGATTCCGGGGCGCCCGTAATAGAAGAATTTGCCGGCGGCGGATATTTTAAAGGCAGCAAATCAAATACCATCCTAAGTCAAGACAGAAACAATCTAAACGACTATGCAAGCGAAAATATACTAAAAACTAAATACGGCGACGTAGAGGTGTTTTTAGATCTATACGGCGATAACGACAAGCTAGGTATCGGCAAATTTAGCTCAAATGCAATACTCTTTAACTTTGACAGTAACGGCGACGGAATTTTAAATAGCTCCGATAAGCTATTCTCAAAGCTCAAGGTCAGAGGATACGATAAGGACGGCAACGAAAAGATAGCAAATTTAAGCGACGTAACCAGCGGTATAGATCTGGCGCAGTTTATTAAAAAAGATATAGATATAAACCATAGGCGGAAGCAAATAGAGGATCTAAATGCCAAACTGAAAGAAAAAGGCAAGACTCAAATCGACATCTCAAAGATCGATAATCGCATTTTTTACTATAACGAAAACCCCTACACCGTATTTGCACCGGAGAGTAGATACAAAAAGGCGGAAGCCGATAGTATTAAGAACTTCTTTGATGCATATGCGGACAAGGACGGCTGGGTAGACCTAAGAAATAATAACGTATTTAATAAAAATAGCCTATTTAACAACTTTGCTTACGCTAAGGCTGGATTTGACGGAAAGCTTAAGCTTAGTGAATTTAATCCGATCATATCAAGCAAAAAGACGAGCGACGACTTCTCGTATGAAAACTATCAAAGAGATAGTTTTATGAAATTTTATAGAGACTACGAAAAAGAATCCACCGCCCACGCAAAAGACATAGAGTGGCTATCAAAAAATCTAAAAGAGTATAACGTAGAAAATGCAGACGAATATATAAGCAGGCTAAACGGTAGCAAGTCGTCATACATGATCGCCATGGAAAATGAATTCCAAAAGGCTACAAGGCTAGAATTTAGCCCAGAAAACTTAGAGAAAGTAAAAAGAGCCTTTGATACTAATCCGAATAAAGCGGCCTTAATGATGAACGACAGCGATAGCGTAATAGCTATGAAGCTAAACGATAATGGATCTATAACCTTAAAATTTGATAGCGGTAGAGAGATAGAGGTAACAGAGCTATACTCAGATACTGGTAAGCTTTTAGGGGATAAAACCAGAAGGGCAAGCCTAAATTTAGAAACTAAAGCCATGAGTGACATTGAGCTTGGCTCTATAAGCTTTAATAATATAGGCATCCTAGATACCGACGGCAAATATAAGACGCTCCAGGAAATAGGAGCTAGCGCTATAAAATCCTTTTCTACTAAGCATGGAAAACAGTTTTTGATATACCTAGGAGATAATAAAACCCTAACGGCAAAGGATCTATACAATATTTCGTTTTTAAATAACGAGTTTGAGGCAAATACAAAAATAGATGAAAAAGATAAATTTTATAGAAAAGTTAATATTTTAGCATAAAAAATGTTTATTTATAATTCTATGCTATATTTTAGTATAAGAAAGTTTTAGTTATTATTTTATATCATATATTAACGTTATTTACTATAAAATAACTTACTTAGTAATATCTAACTCTTTATTATGCTCTTTTACTCTTTCGTCGTTTTTAACGAGTTTTTCGTTATTGTCTTTTCCACTTTTAGCCAAAATTTGAAGAATATTTTTTATATCTTTTTGCAGTATCGACTCTTGGTCTTTTGGATTTATGGCCGATTTCATAGTAGCTATAAAAGAACTTACAAATTGCGATGTTTCCTCGCCGGCGGTTTGTGATATGGTTTCGATTGTCTTTAGGCTTCCGGCCAACACCTTATCAAAAGTACTTTCTCTCTCCGGGTTTTTAAATTTTTCAATGCCCCCGTCTCCAAATTTCTCAATTATCGTTTGATACTCTTCTTTTTCTTGCCGCGTCGGCCTATTTCTTGATATATCCTTGCTCGTCAAATCTATCAAGCGATCAAGCTGTTTTGAAAAGTTATCTTCACCCATAGGAATTTCAAGATCATACGTGCCGCTCTCCATTTTTAGCTTGACGTCGATCTTGTCTTTTGAAAATTTCATATCTTGCTTATTTTTAAAATTTAGCATTTTATCGACGACGCTTAGCGATTGTATAAGAGCTCTGGCTTCTTCGCCCCTATAGGCTTCATTGGTCTTAAAAAGCGTTTTAAGCTCGTCTCTGAGGTTATCGGTAGATTTAACAGTTATTTCAAAGTCTTGTTGCACGTCTAGCCCTTATGATAAATTTTGCATTTCAAAGCATATGCGATCCTTTTTATGCTTTTTTGTCTGCGTAGTATACGGTTTGACCGCTAGCAGCAACTATAATACCGTGTTTTTGCCTGATTTCGTCAAATATTTTGAGTTTCGAATAGTCTTTGTTCTGTTCTAAAATTTCCATATTTTCTCCTTTTTACCGATGATATTTTACCAAATTTGATTTATTTGTCTAAAAGCGGGCTTTAATGAGGGGGCTTTAATACAATTTTTTTTAATAAAATTAAGTTGTTTGATTTTTAGGATTCTTATTAAATTTAAATTCTTATAAATTTAGGGGGTGTGAATAACTAAGTTTTTCACATGCGTTTTGAGCCGAGTGGAGCGGTTTAAAAATGAGTTATTCACTTAAATTTTTTTCTTAGCTTTTTAGGGAGATAAACTTTAAATTTCTTAGCTTTTTAGGGAGATAAACTTTAAATTTCTTAGCTTTTTAGGGAGTTTTACTTTTTTTCTTAGCTTTTTAGGGAGATAGATAGCCATTTTTACTTATAATAAGCTTAAAATAAGCTATATTTAAGCACTTACTCCTCAAAATGCTATGATTTTTTATCGCAAGTCACTAAAAAGCTAAGATTTTTTGATTTTTCTTAGCATTTTAGGGAAAAAATTTGACAATAGCAAAAATTGCGGCTATAATTCTTAGCATTTTAGGGAAAAAATTATTTTTTTACTGCGTATACGCTTAAAATAAGCTATATCTAAGTAAGAAATGGCCGAATTCGATTATTTTTTGAGCGTGACTCCCTAAAAAGCCAAGATTTTTTGCAGCATGTCATCAAAAACCTATGGTTTTTGAGTTTTTTCATAGGTTTAAGGAATAAATTTCGGCGAAGTTAAAAAACGACGCCTAAGAATTTTCAATAAAGGAAATAAATGCCTCAAGATATACCCGATATAGACGGCGATCTGGATGAAGGGCAGGGTTATGACGATTTTTTCGCTCCGGTGGTCATAGATCCGCAGGAACAAAGAATTTATGAGGCCGATTATTTAAAGGACGATAGTTATATCAAACTTTTAAAGGCCAACTCCGTCATTAGAGGCAAGGTAGTAACCGACAAAAGAGGGCTAAAGATAAACATATACGACCTAAAGGTCTTAAATTTCTTATTAAAAACCCTTCAAGAGTGCGTTAAAAAAGACACTCAGCCTGTAAAATTTACTACCCTGGTGATCCCTTTGGAGCTATTTAAGCGCGTAGTGGACGATGCGAAAAATTGGAGGACTAATTTTATAAAGTCCGTCGAAAAGCTCGAGAATATAGCATTTGAGCTAAACAATTACAGAGACTGGGAGAAGGACGAATTTATCATCTGGCAAAAGACCAGGCTCGTTATAACTCCAAATTTCAAGACTAAGGGCGAGGAGCGCAAGAAAGCTACCTGCGAGATCAGCTTCGCAAAGGAGTTAGCTACGGCTTGCTGGCAAAAGACCGATTATACGCACCTGGATTTTAAGACGCTAAACAGCTTTACGAGTAAATACGCCATCAGGTTTTACGAAGCCTTGGTGGCCAAGATCCAATACTATACGAATTCTAACAACTATAAAACCGAATACGACTTTAAACAAGAGGAGCTAGAGGGGATATTTGATGTAAAATTATCAGATTTGCCAAATGGATTTATATATTTTTTAAGTAATAAAATCCATTTTGACGACATTGTTATTCCTGATCTCCAAAGCAAGTTACATTTCGACTATGAAATACACGGCAAGGACAAGATCATCACGTTTAAATTTCAAAAAGACTATCTCGAGCAGTTTAGGACTAGAAAGGCCGATACGGTGGATCTAGCTATAGAAAAATTTAGAAATCTCATCGACGCTAAAAAAACTTATGACGACGGTCATACGAGGGTTTACGAGATAGATACGGATAAACCCGAAAACGCTATGATGGATTTTTTACTAAACATCAGCCAATACTACTACGGCGTTTCGCTATTTAAAAGGCCTGAAGAGATAAACCGGTTCGGAGAGGTCGCTATGAGCCGCGAAGGGGATTTATATTATATTAACACCCATAAAAGGATTTCATACGGCCGGGCAAAGAAATTTTTGATCTATCTCTATAAAAATTATTACGAGCAGATCATGCACGAGATAAGGGCGCTGAAAGAAAAAGGGGAGGTTGCCGCAAAGGCTAAGCAAGAAAGAAGCTTGTTTGACGATATCTAGGGTTTTGATTTGAGGTTTCTCAGCTTCATCTCGGCCGTTTGTATCTCTTGGTCTTTGTTGCTAAGTTCTCTAAAATACTTCAGCATCTCTTGTTCTAGTGGAGTCAGGCTTTCTAGTTCGCCTTTGTAGTATGAGCAGATAAGGTCAAAAACTTTAGGCCTATATTTGCGCCAGTTGTAAAAAGTCGTCAAGGACATATCCAAGTCCTTGACCATCTCCCTTTTATTGAGCGTATAAATCCTCTCGCGATCGTCCATAGTTAGCTCTTTCTTGATTTTAGTAAAAAAATACGCTACGATTTTAATAACGGCAATTTTAGAATTGATTGCAAACAATTATAACACATTGCGGATTTTAGCCCAAAAAGTTATGTTATAATTAAACAAAATCTATACAAAGGAGCGCGAATGAAAAAAATCATAGCCGTTTCGATTATCGGCGCTTTTTTCTTAGCGGGCTGCGGGAAAGAAGAAATATATACCGTGGACTACTATGAGAAAAACGACGATGCTAGAGCGGCCAAAATCGCAAAATGCGAAAAAGCGTCAAAAATGAACGCAGAAGAAATGGCCAACTGCCATAACGCCAAAAGGGCGCAATATCTGATTGATGAAAGCAAGCCAATAGGCCTTTCAGCTAAAAAATCTGAGAAAACCGATGAAAAATAATCTTAAAAAAGGAGCAATTAAAGCAATGATTTCAAATAAGTCCGCTGAACTAAGCTTTGTTTCAGCAAACTCTTGCGGGGGGGGGGGCAACCTATAAGCGAAATTTAACCTCTTTTGATTTCTTAAAAATATCCCTTCTTTTAACTCTTGCGATTTTAATTTTCTTTCCGACCGATATCTTGGCCGCGCCTGCAAGCGGTGGTCTAGAAAAAGTCAATACTCTGCTCGAAAACGTCGTTAGTTGGCTCAAATACGCCGCCGTAGCCGTCGTTACCATAGCTATATTCGTGGTAGGCTATAAGGTGCTATTTGGTGGCCAAACTATCAGAGAGTGCGCCCCGATCATCATAGGCGCCGTTCTCATAGCTTCGGCTGCAGCTATCGCCGATCTTTTGGTAGGAAATATTTAAGATGCAAACAGAGGCGATGTATAAAGGACTCACCAGGCCGGCCATGTTTTTTGGCATCCCCATCATCCCTCTATTTTTCGTTTGCGCCTTTTTCGGTCTGATGTCCATATACGTCGATCTGAAAATGTTCGCATTCACGGTGCCGTCGGTTTTGATTATGAGGGCGATCTCTAAAAAGGACGAGTCTATTTTTAGGCTACTGTTCTTAAAAATGAGATTTCTCTCAAACCCGGCAGCAAAGAAATTTTATAAAGTCAAAACCTACAACTCTCAAAGTTATTCAAAAATACCGTTTAACAACGATTTTCCTAAAATCAGCGCGATCGGTCTACATAAAAATCCAAGCTTCGATAAATTTATTCCCTACCAAACCCTAATAGGCGACATAGTAGTCACCAAAGACTACGAGCTTCTCGCCACTTGGCAAGTAGAAGGAGTTTCCTTTGAAGTCGAGGACGAAATAGATATCGATCAGTTTAAAAATAGGCTCAATATGCTCTTTAGAAGTGTTACGGATAAGCCCGTATCGTTTTATTTCCATAATTGCAAAGTGCCTAGCGAGGATAGGCTCGAGTCGAATTTTAAAAATGAATTTTTGAATGACCTTGATAGAAAATATTATGACGGCTTTAGCAAAGAAAACACCAAATCAAACAAGCTGTTTTTAACGATGGCCTATTCTCCGCTAGGACGTTTGGAGAGATCGAGCTTCAAAAAAGATAGTGTCGAAAAACGCGTCAAAGAGCTAAACGGCTACGTAAAAACCATGCGCGAATATTGCGACTCCATAAGCGCTAGTCTTGAGGCCTTTAAACCTTCAAGGCTTGGAATTTACAAAAAAGAAGGGGTCGATTTTTCATCCCAACTCGAGTTTTACAACTACCTGATCGGAGGCGAGTTTAAACCCGTCAGAGCCTCTAACGCTCCATTATTCGAGTATCTTAATGGCGGTCTTGATACGATTATGTTTTCAAATTCTGCCATGCAGCTAAATTTCAGCGACGGCAAGAAAAGATTCGCAAAGGCTGTAGAGTTTAAGGACTATACGCAATTTACGTATTCGGGCATCTTGGACGCGCTTATGTATATGGACATCGATTATACGATCACCCAAAGCTTTACGCCTATGGCCAAGGTAGACGCTAGAGACGGCCTGGTCAAGCAAAGAAAAAGGCTAGTAAGCGCCGAAGACGAAGCCATAAGCCAAATAGCCGAGCTCGACGAAGCGCTAGATGAGCTTGCTAACGGCAGTATATGCTTCGGCAAATATCATTTTTAGGTAGTCGTATACGGCGATACGATAAGAGACGTCGAAAAAAAGACCAATGCTATGGTCTCCAAACTTAGCGATATAGGCTTTTTGGCCTCGATCTCAAATATCGCTTTGCCAGCTACTTATTTCGCCCAGTTTCCCGCAAATTTCGCCATCCGACCAAGGCTTCACAGCATTTCGAGTAAAAACTATGCTAGTCTAATGGCCATGCACGGGTTCGCGTCTGGTAGAAAAAATAAAAACTGTTGGGGAGACGCGGTCACGATACTAAAAACTCCGAGCGGAACTCCGTATTATTTTAACTTTCACGAGATAAAAACTGATGATGATTTCGGCAAGGACGATATTTTGGCCAATACTTTAGTGGTCGGCCAAAGCGGTAGCGGAAAAACGGTCTTAATGAATTTCTTGCTTGATCAGCTATGCAAATTTCAAGACAGATCCACTTTCTTAGACTCTCTCCCCGAAAACAAGAAAAAAGCTACGTATTTTTACCTGGATAAAGACAAGGGCGCAATGGGCAACATCATCGCTCTTGGGGGCAAATACATTTCCATAGACGGCGGAGCGCCTACCGGGTTTAACCCATTTATGGTCGATACTACGCCCGAAAACCTCAGAAAACTTAAAATTTTGATCAAAATGCTCGTCACTAAAAACGGCGAAATTTTAACGACTTTGGAAGAGAAAAATTTAAATGCGGCCATAGAAAGCGTGATGTTCAACTTTGAAAAAGAGGAGAGAAAATTCGGTATTTCTTTAGTCCTAGAGCATCTTACGGAGGACTCTAGCGAGACCAACTCTTTAAGATCGCGCTTGGAGCTTTGGCAAAGGGGCAATAAGTTCGGCTGGGTATTCGATAATGAAACGGACGAGCTAAATTTTAACGACGAGGATATCAACGTCTACGGCATAGACGGGACTGATTTGCTAGCCGACAATGAGATAAACGGAGCCGTCGCGCACTATATCCTTTGGAGGATATTTGATCTAACGGACGGCAGACGCTTCGCCCTTTTTATAGATGAGGCCTGGGACTGGATCAGGAACCGCGTCGTAGCCGATGAAATTTTTAACCAAGAAAAGACTATCAGAAAGAAAAACGGCTTTATAGTTTTAGGCACTCAATCCGTCGAAGACTTCTCCGAAATCCCTATAGCTCCTGCCATCATACAACAAAGCGCGGCCGTGCTGATCCTGGCAAACCCAAAAGGCAAGAAAGAAAACTACTGCGGCGTCTTAAAACTTACCCAAGAAGAATACGAATTTGCTATTAACACAGACCCGGCCGCATATAGATTTTTGATCAAAAAGGCAAACGAAAGGGCCGTGGCCTCGATAAATTTAGCTCACGTCGGAAGGACGAATTTAAAAATACTTTCTACTACCAAGGGCTATATAGAGAGCATAGAAAAGATCAATAAAGACAAGAATCTAAATTACGAACAAAGGCTTCATAGCTTAAAAAAGCTATACGAAGCGGCATAAAGGAGACATCTATGAAAAAATTGGTTTTAAGCTTGGCTGTAGCTTTAAATTTAGCGGCCTCGGGCATCCCCGTTTACGATGGAGCGGCATTCGGACAAAGACAGACCGAATTCTTCGAGCAGGTCAAAACTTGGCTGGAAGAGGCCGATAGATGGGTGAGGACTACGCAGCACTATAAAAATCAAATAGACGCCTACGCAAAGGAGCTCGCCACGAAAACGGGCATCAGAGACGCCGTAGCCTTCGTCGAGGAGCTAAAAGATATCTATGCCCAAGCAAAAAGCCTAAAGGGCTCTATCATGGGCATATCAGGCGCTTACGGCAACGAAAGCGAGCTTAGCCCTAAAGAAAAAGAGCTTATGGACAAATTTCTAAAATACGACTATTGCGACGATAAGCTCATAGAAAAAGACCAGCAAACCATTTGTCGCCAAAAACGTCAAGATACATTCAAAGAAGTTCAATTTTACATAGAGCGCAGCGAAGATATCAGCGATCACGTCTCTACGATCAATAAGCTTTCTAAAAAACTCAAAAGCTCGAAAGATATCAAAGAAAGCGTAGATATCGGCAACGCTATCCAAACCCAGGTAGCTCTTTTGGAGGCTGAAAAAACTCAAATAGAAATTTATCAGCTTACCAGGCAAAGACAAAAGGATGCTCTAAAAGAGCAAGAGAGGGAGCTTTATCTTAAGGGTGAAGCACAGCCCGTCGGGCTATCGTTTAGAGGAAAGTAAAGCAATAATATGAGCGGTTCAACCTTATTTCAAGACCTTGGTAAAGAAATAAATGTATTTCTTGACAAGGCTGCGGACAAGACCGTAACCGACAAGATAGACACCTTGGGGCTAGTGATAGCCTCCTGCGTTTTGATTTCTATTATCTATCAAGGCTTAGAAGTCATGTATGGCAGGACTCAGGAGCCGATGAGGACTATACTTTGGAATATCTTCACAAAGGCCGTGATCTGCTCTATTTGTCTAGGCGGAGGCGCGTATATAGCTATCATTACCGATGCCTTTAAAGGCCTTAATGCCTGGGCCGGGGGCGGCGATTTGGGATTATATAAATCCATAGATAGCTTATATGGTGTCGCTCATAAAATTAGCGATACTATTCTAAAAAACCATGAATACGTCGGCGGATTATACGCCCTCTTGTTTTGGGCAGGGTTTCTTATAGGGTTATTGCCTGCATTTTTTACCGTTTTAGGCACCTCGCTTACCTTATCGATTTTGATACTAGTGTTTCCTTTAGCTTTCATATGCTTTCTTTATAAGCAGACTAGGCAAATTTCGATCCAGTGGTTTAATCTATTTTTAGCCAACGTCTTTACCGTATTTTTCGTAGGTCTTTTTATGAAAATAGTTACGGAAATTATGAGTAAATGGATAGTTGGTATATCTGGAGATCAAACTATTAGGGTTATCTTTCAAATGTTTGTTATTGGCCTAACTATGGGTAGTCTTTTAAGCCTTGCAAAAGGCCTTGCCCAGGGGCTCGCTCAAGTTTCGTTCGATACCGCAGTCGGCTCTGCCATAGGCTCTAGCATGAGAGGTGCGGGAGCCGTAGCCGGAGGCATGGGATACGCGGCATATAAATACGGTCAATTCTTGCGCGCGCCCGGCGCGAACGGGGTAGTCTCTAGGATGGGGCAGGCTATGGGTAGAAGCATAGGCAAAAGATTATACAGGAGATGATATGAGAAATTTGATATTTATTTTTATCGCGACGTTTTGTTTCGCGGGATGCGCGGCGACAAATAAAAGCTTGCCCGGCAACGCGCCGCAAGAAAGCTCGGCCGCCAAGTGGGAGGATCTATTCGATAGCAAAGATTGGTCTCCCGTCAATCAAACCAAACAAGAAGAAGGCAAGGTTCTTTGATGGCTGCTAAAAAAGACGACTACGATATAAACTCATCGCTAACATACGAGGCCAGCATCAGGTATTTGGTGGCCAAATCTAACGGTAGAGCTTGGCTTGTGGCCTTTATCTCTCTTTTTATCGCGGCCATTTCGGTCGGGGCGGTAGCTCTTTTGACTCCCTTAAAAACCGTAGAGCCTTATGTAATCAGAGTAAACGATACTACGGGAATGGTGGACATCATAACATCCGTAAAAGACGAGATGCTTACTAGAAACGAGTCCTTGGACAAATATTTCATAGCTACCTACGTTAAAACCAGAGAAGGGTATTATTATGAAATTTTGCAGCAAGACTATATAAAAACTCAAATTTTATCTAGCCCTAAAGTGGCTGATGAGTATAGAAACGTGTATGCCGGGTCAAACGGCAGAGCCGAGAGATTAAAAAACAAGACCGAAGTGAGGATTGATATAAACTCGGTCGTTTTAGGTGAAAGCAACGGCGTAAAGACCTCTACCATACGCTTTAACGAAGAAAGCGTGGACATCGGTTCAAAGATTTCCACTAAATCGGCCAAGATAGCTACTCTAAGCTACGACTACGCGCCAAACGAGCTGATCACCGAGCAAGAGAGACTGGAAAATCCGTTAGGATTTAAAGTTTTGACCTACCGCGTAGATGTCGAAATTTCAAGATAAAGGAGCAAAAAGTGATCAAAAAAATACTAAATTTCGGGGTCGTAAGGACGATGATCTATATCTCGGCCATAGTCTTACTCGTATTTTGTCCAATTTTACTTTTACGGATCGATCAAGCGCCTGAGGGCTTAAACATCTACGCCGTAGGCATCGTCATAGGCCTTCTACTAAGCAGCTTTATAAATGCCGCCGTCAATGCCGAGGAGACTAAATTCAGAAATAAAATCAGGCAAGAGTCTATGGATGAGTTTAAAAAACGTAGAGAAGAACTCATCCCAAGCGTATTATCCGCTATCAAAAAATTTAATGAAAACAATAAAAAGGGTATCGACCGATGAAAACAAGCATTATCTCATCTTTGCTTATTTTAGGACTTGGGGCAAATTTATACGCCCTAAACGTCCCGGAATCCGCTAAAGCCGACAAAAGGATGACGTTTGCGCAATATGACGCGAACGACGTATTTTTGATCAACGCCAAAAACGGATACGTCTCGATGGTCAAATTTGCTGACGACGAAAGGATAGTAAATATCGCGACGGGTTTTAGCGACGGCTGGGATCTAGTAGATAAGGAGAATTTTCTTTTCATCAAGCCAAAATCTTACGTCGCTCAGCCTACTGAGCAGCAGCAAGCCTACGACGAGGACGGCAACCAAATTCAATACGATCAATCTTTGGTGATCCAGCCTAATGAGGAGGATTGGAAAACGAACCTCATAGTTACGACCAATAAGCGTATTTACGTATTCGACCTCTCTTTGCAAAGCTCTAAAAAGACCAATTACCGCGTCGAATTCCTCTATCCTTTGGATCTTCAAGCCGCGGTCGCAAGCGAACAGCTAGCTAAAGAGCGCGCCAAGGCCGAAGAGGAGATAGAAAAAGATTTAAAGCGCACTACGATACCTAGGAATTGGGAGTTTTATATGCATGTCAATAAAGGCAGCGAAACGATAGCTCCCGATTTTGCTTACGACGACGGAGTATTCACGTATTTAGGCTTTAACAGCACTAAGACCATCCCGTCGGTATTCTTATACGATGAGACCAATAAGGAGAGCATTTTAAACACTCACCTCAAAAAAGACGGAAAATTCGACGTATTGGTCATTCATCAGACTGCAAAACAAATACTTCTAAGAAGCGGTAATAAGTTAGTCGGGATAATGAATAGCGGATATGCCAAAAATCCGCTTGAGCAGACTAGAGAAACTACGGGCAAATCCGTAAGCAGGGAGATCACGCAATGAGCGATCCCGATAAGAAAAACGATACCACAAGCGACGAAAACCTAAAATTTGAAGAGCCCGAGCTTAGCGTAGAAGAGGTAAATACTAGAAAGCTCCAGGCTATCGCGGTCATAAGCTTTGGCTTGATAGCCTTGCTGGTGGTCGGACTGTATTTTTTCAAGGGCAACAAAAAAGAAGAGGTCGCGCAAGAAAAGATAGGCACTCAGGTCAAAAAAGCGAATTTCGATTTTAAAGACGACGAGCCCGAACAAAAATCGTTTAAACAGCTAATGTTGGAAAAAAACGAGCCCGAGCCTCCCAAATTTGAAGCGCCCAAAGATAATCCGTTTATCCCTGCCGCAAAGAGCAATACCCCTCCTCCAAAGCTCAAAGTTCTCAAAGGCTCCAGCTTCGTGATGGTAGCAAATCAAAAAGCGGCCGCGGGCAAAGTTAGAGAGATGCCCACGGATCTAACGAGCGACGAAAGATATATGGTCGATGAAAACGGAAACGTTATAGGTAAACGTAGTATCTTAAAAGACGATACGGACAACTCTTATGCCGGGCAAACATTCACTCCTACGGCTGCCAAAAAAGGCGCGTTCAATCCGAATTTACTTCTTCCTAAAGGCACGTATATCGGATGTTCGCTAGATACAAGGCTCGTTTCGTCCATAAAAGGAGGAATAAGCTGCACGGTAAGCAACGACGTCTATAGCAGCAACGGAAGCGTCCTGCTTATCGAGAAAGGTTCGAAAATAACGGGCTTTTTCGAGGCGGGACAGATGAAAGACGGATTAAATAGAATTTTCGTAGTTTGGCAAGAGATCAGGACGCCAAATCATATCAATATCCCGGTATATAGCGGAGCGAGCGACGAGTTGGGCGGAAGCGGCATAGAGGGCTGGGTGGATCATCACTGGCTCGAGCGTTTCGGCGCATCCATCCTTCTTAGTGTTATAGACGACGGCTTTAACGTGCTCTTTAACGGCAAGAGAGGCAGAGATAACGTCGATTATACGGAAAACACCAGGGAAACTACCAAGCAAATGGCAAATACCGCTCTTGAGAAATTTATCAACATCGAGCCTACGCTTTATAAAAATCAAGGCGATATCGTAGGCGTCTATGTTAACCGCGATATAGACTTTTCAAAGGTCTATAGGCTTACTAAAAATAACAAAAAAGTAAGTAGGGCAAATTATGGAAACTAAAAACGTGGTCTTGAATAAATACGCCAAAGACTTTTTCGGAAAATACCTAGACGACGACAATATCAACGAAATATGCTACCAGGGCGGGAATTTGATTTGGTTTGAGGACGTGCTAGGTAACTGGGGCAGCGAAGAAAGCTCTATGGACGAGCAAAAGGCGAATTCGTTCGCGCAGGCCGCGGCCAGCTTCAAAAACGACAAAATAGATAAAACCAAGCCGATCATGTCTTGCATATTGCCCACCGGCGAGCGCGTTCAAGTCGTGATCCAGCCCGCGACCTCGCGCGGCGTCGTGTCCATCACCATCAGAAAACCAAGCAAGGTGCGCTATAAGCTTGACGATTATATAAGAAACGGCTCGTTAGACGGCGAGACGGCCGCAGCATTTGCTGAAGCCGTAAAAAACGGAAAAAACATAGTTATCTGCGGCGAAACGGGAAGCGGAAAAACTACCTTTATGAAAACTCTCATAGACTTTATCCCTTTTACCGATCGTATCATCACCATCGAGGACGTCGAAGAGATCAAATTTTACGAGCACAAAAACTACGTTCAACTGTTTTATCCCAGTGAAGCCAAGCTAGGAGACCCCGCAACTTCTTCTACGCTACTAAAATCTTGCTTGCGTATGAAGCCTGATAGAATTCTCCTGGCCGAGGTTCGCGGCGGCGAGACCTATGATTTTTTAAACGTTATTTCAAGCGGCCATAACGGATCTATGACCAGCTGCCACGCGGGCAGTATAGAAAGCTGCTATAACAGGCTCGTGATGATGGCTATGCAAAACGATATGGCACGAACGATCGGCAAGGATATGATACTAGACATCGTAAAAACCGTTATAGATCTAATCATCGTGTTTAAAAAGCACGAAGGAAAAAGAAAGGTCATAGAGTATATCTATGACGGAAAAGTCGCCAAGGTAAGCTAAATGGGTTTAAACAAAGGGCAGGTCGTATTTTTATTCGTGATCGCTGCCGCAATGGCGTATTTTTTGACCGGTGTTTTGTGTTTTGCCCTAAATGACGCGGTAAAGATGATACCGAAGAAATTTAGTCTCGATTTTACCTACAAAGCCGTCATCAACGATTATCCTCAAATTTATAAAGCTCTTGGCATAGCCTCCGTTTTTAGCCTAGCTTTAGTATCCATCATCCCTTTTTTACCGAAAAAACAAAGCCTATACGGCAAGGCGAGATTCGCTACCGCGGCCGAAGTTAGAAAAATGAATTTATTCGGCGACGAAGGCATAATCATAGGCAAATTTTTAGGCAAGCTGCTACGTTTCGGCGGGCAACAATTCGTATCGCTCGGTGCGGGTACCAGGTCGGGTAAAGGCGTAGGCGTGATAATACCGAATTTACTAGACTGGAAATACTCGGTAGTATCTCAAGATATCAAACAAGAAAATTTCGATTTTACTTCGAAATATAGACAAAAAGTGCTTAAAAACGAGGTATTTTTGTTTAACCCCTTCGATAAACGCACTCATAGATATAACCCTCTGCACTACATCGACATGAACGGAAACAACGCCGACGGCGAATTGATGGATTTTGCGAACATACTTTATCCTTTGATCGGCGATAGCAATACCCAGTTTTTCAATATGCACGCTCAAAACCTCTTTACCGGAATTTGTTATATGTGCCACGACTTATTAGACACCAGGTTGGGCGTTTCATTTTTAAAAGCCAATAATTTAAATTGTAGCTTTACTCTCTATGGAATTTTGGAGTTAAGCGAGGGTTTGAGATTTTATGTAGATAACGGGGAAGGGACTAAAACAAAGATAAACGGGTTTAAAGATACCTACGATACTCTCTGCGCCGCTGGCGTATTGAGAGAAAAAACTCAAAAATTTATAGACGCTTATTTTGCGATAGAAAGCGCCAACACCAGGAGCGGCGTTTTAAGCTCTTTTAATGCGCCGCTGATGATTTTTAGAAACGATAACGTGCGACTAGCCACGAGCGGGAACGATTTCGATTTTAGGGATTTGAGAAAAAAGAAGATGACCATATATATCGGTATAACTCCCGATCAAATCAATAACGCTAGGCTTATCTTAAATATCTTTTGGCAGCAGCTTCTTTTGTCCAATACCAAAGAATTGCCGCAAAAGAACCCGGATATCAAGCATAAGGTTTTACTGATAATGGACGAATTTACCGCAATAGGCTATTTGCCAATATACCTGAAATCTATCGCCTTTATAGCCGGGTATTGGTTGCGCAGCTTGATAGCTTATCAGTCCGACTCTCAAATAGAAGCGCCGCAGCCTGAGGGATACGGCAAGGAGGGCGCGAAGACGCTTTTAAAAAATCATGCTTGCCAAATTTACTATGCCCCCAAAGAAGAAGACGCCGAACGCATAAGCAGGTTGCTGGGTTACAAAACCGTAAAAAGCAGGTCTCGTAATATAGGTAGAGGCGGCGGAGGTAGCGAAAGCGACGTCAAAAGGGCGCTAATGCTGCCTCAAGAGCTCCAGGAGATGGATTTTAAAAACGAGATCATCAGGATCGACAACGGAAAACCTATTTTTTGTGAGAAAGCTTTTTATTACGTCGATCCATACTTTATCAAAAAATTTAAGACCGTGTCTCCTAGCTTAGCAAAAAAGAAAGGCAAAACCATCAGCGAAGACGACTTAAAAGAGGCCGCCCTTAACGGGGAAACTAAAATAGACGTTCCCGTTCAAAGCATCTCCGACCTGGAAGCGCGATTAAAACAAGACATCGAAGACAGACACCGAAATTTTATAAAAGGAAACAAGTAATGAAACCAACCGTAGTGCTCATACCGCTTTTAGTTTTAATGGCTGGCTGCTCCTCAAAAGCTCCCGATCCCGTTAAACTTGACGGCGGATCGAACATAACCATAAATCAAAATTTGCTTTTAAGGCACGAAAATATCGTTCCCAAAGACCCCTTTTTACAGACGAACAATTGGACTTACAATATACACGCCCAAAGGGGATCAGACGGAGAGCTACTTAAAAACGATCAGGTCGTAAAGACGTTTTTGCTCGCGCATAACGCTACAAAAATCATAATCATAGGAGCCGACGAGGTCTCGACCGAGTATCGAAATTTTCTTAGAAGTAACGGCGTAACGGCCGAAATAGAGCTTCAGCCCGTATCGTCTATAGAAATGAGCAAGGATAGGGTAAATATCCTATTTTTTCACAAAAAAGATCAAAAAACCCAATAAAGGAGTTACTATGAAAAAAGTCGGTAAAATGTTGCCTATCGTGGCCGGTATATTGATTTCGTCTTCGGCCGTTGCACTTGAGCTTCCAAAAAACGTTACCACTCCTCCCGATCTTCTAACGGGAGACGTGAGGTTGGCGTGCGAGGCCATACTTTGCCTTTCATCGAACCAAAGACCGCCCGAGTGCGATCCGTCCATTCAACGATACTACTCCATTAAACACAAAAAATGGCAAGACACTTTAAGAGCTAGGCAAAATTTCTTGAAACTCTGCCCAGTCGGCGAGGATGCCGAAAAAGACGGCAAATTTACGGATTTGCGAGATAACGTCCTCGTAAATTTACGAGACGACTGCACGGCAAAAGCCTTAAATTCCAGGATCGAAACCAAACACGACTTTGGCGATACTTACTACAGGATCGACCCGAAGCTACCGGCGTCTTGCAAGGCTTTGATAGTGCACGAATACACGAATTTGACGTCTAGAAAATACGTTTGCTCGGACGAATTTTACGCCAAAAAAGATTGGGATAACGGGTATAAGACCGAGCAGATCCAATACAAAGAGTATATGGACTTAAAAGCTAAAGACGGCGGCTCGGTTTGGCAAGAAGTCCACTCTCAAGGCGATAACGGCGGAAGCATCGTCAAGTATTTTAAAAAAGTACCAATAAATAAAGACTGCTGGGTCAATTGATGGATTTTGTTTCATTCGAGAATGAAGGCCAAAAAGAGATACTGGACTATTCAGTCCTAATAGAGCGTCAAAGGCAGCTAAAAGACGAAATAGCACGCCTAATATCCATAGGGATGCAAAGAGAGGCCTCAAACGGGCTCGATAAGTCCATATACGATGAGATATCGGTCAAATTTGACGATTTTTTAGGGCTTACGCAAAAATTCATTAGATTTTTTAATGAGCCTCCAAGCGACGAAGATTTTAAAAGGCTAAATTATGCGGCCATACTGCAAAAAGCATATAACGAATTTAGACAGTTCTCGGATAATTTAGAGCTATTAAGGCTTGAGGAGCAGAGCAAGAAATTCTCGAATGAATTTACCAATTTCATAGAAACCACTCAAGCAAGGTTAGAAAACGTCGTTTCGGGCTACGATGAATTTTTAAAGAATTTTATCTCCAAACAAGAAAGTACGATAAAGCCGTTTGAAAATCACGTCGATAACATCGAAAAGCAGCTAAATGCCGTAGTAAAAATTTACGACGGATCTTTCGCAAAAATGCTAAAGATCACTAAAAACGGCGCGATAGCGGTTTTATTCTTGAACATTTTTATGTTTTTCGTTTTAGGGGCTTTGGCGGCAGGTGTATTCTTTAAAAGCGCCGAGTTAGAGCGAGTTATCGAAATGAGCTCAAATTTGGAAAATATCAAGGTAACGCGAGACAAAGATCGAATAATCCTAAATATCCCCAAAGATAAAATGAGCATCGTCGACGACGGCAAAAATCAAAAGATAATTCTAAAATCAAATTTAACTAAAGGAGAATGACGTGAACGTTTTTGTTACGACCGGCAAATATGCCGACAAGAAAACGGGCGAGCAAAAGACTCTAGTCGGTTTTGGGTCTTTGAACGAATACGAAGGCCAAAAGCCCAACGCTAAAGACGTTTTTTATAAGATCAGCGAGATCGATACGTTTCTAAAAGCCGTAAAAGCCGATAAAATTCCCGTCAATATGAGCGTTAAAAACGAAGTCGGGGAGAGTATATTTATGAAAGCCGACGCTTATTATCAAACCGGGATATCCAAGGAGGGCATGGCCTACGGATTTAGTAAAATAGCCATCGAGCTACAGCCCGAAAAGCGCAGCGAGACGGGAGAGCTTATTCAAAATGCGGAAAAGCTATACGCCACAAAAGGCAAGGATGGGTATTCGTTCGATAAAAACTCCGATATGGAGCTTGTGGCTAAATTTAATAAGCTTATCTCTGAAGGGGTAGAATTTACCCTTTCGGCAACCAAAAACGATACCTTAGCAAAGTATCCTAAGCTAATGGAAGCCATTAACCAAATAGACAAATCGGCTAAATTTGAGATAGATTTTGAGAAAAACAGGGGAGCTTTCATAAAAAGCGTCCAATCCCCGGCAATAAAAATGAACAGCACCGAAGCTGAAATAGCGTCCGGAGAGAAGATGATCATAGCTCAAGCATCACAAGAACAAGAAAGATGACCGTAGCGGAGCTGCTCCGCTACGGCAAAAGGATTTTTTATGACGCAAGAACAAATGCAAACGGCCTATATCTTAAACAATTTGGGCTACGAAATAGACAAAAACGGCAAATTTAAGCTAAGGAGCGAGCATACGGCGTCGGCTTCAATAAATCCTCGCAACGGAAAAATCAAAGATTTCGGGAGCGGGTGGGGCGGCTCGGTGATCGATTTGATGGTAGAATTTCACGGCTACTCCAAAAAGGCCGCTTTCGACAAATTTCACGAACTCTCGAATCAAAAAATAGATCTATGCTTCAATACTCATACGGATTTGAACAATAAAGTCTATAAAGAGGGGTTTATCACTCAAGACTACATAGATAAATTTCAAAAAGAAAGGCTTGAAAATTTTTCGCGCTACTGGGAGCTTTTAAGCGCCGCGATGCCTACGGCCACAAAGGAGCAAAAAGAAACTATAGCCAAAAGATACCAAATAGGCTACTCTAAAAAAGCCGATCGACTAATAATGCCTATACGCGATGAATTCGGAAACTGCTTGACTCTTTGGAAATACAACAAAAACCCCGCCCCTTTTATGGGTCAAGACGGGAATATGATCCAGCTACCAAAGCTTATGTTTTCAAAAAATAGAAGACGTTGTCCATTTAATATGGCCGACCTAGTATCATACAGAAACGATCTGCAAGCGCCCATATTTTTAATGGAAGGCGAAAAAGATTGCCTTAACGCCTTGGCCAAGGGTTTAAGAGCAATTACTTTGGGCTCGGCCAGCGCAAAAGTAGAAGATAGATATTTGAATTTATTCAAAGACGCGAATATGACGATATGCTACGATCACGACGAAGCCGGGGCAAACGGCGCAAAAGCCGTAAAACAGCAGCTAACGGGCATTTGTAAAAATATAGAGATAATCGACTGGGAGAGAATATTTAAAAAACTGGGCTGGCCGCAGCCGATCAAAAAAGGCTTTGATTATACCGATTATCTCGTGGAAACCAAGCTGGCCAAAGAGCGAGGCAAGCAAATTCAACAAGATACTAAAGAAAGATAATACGCTTAGTTAAAATACTCTATCTTATACTTATTTAATGTTATTAGTAACAAATAAGTATATTTTAAACTTCAGTATACTAAAATAACATCAAGTATTTTAGCTAAGCGATTTTATTAAAAGGCTAAAATATGGCAAAACGTAAAAGAGAGTGGAACGAAGGCGGCGATAATTTATTCAGCGAAGCAAATTTAGCTCAAATGGATGCTATAAACCAGCGGTTAGACGAAGCGATAAAGGAAAGGACGGAAGATGGAAAAGAAGATCAAGATAGGCAAATACGAGCTAACGCAGGAGGAGATGAGAGAGGTATTGATGCTGTATCCTCGCCCGTCCCGGGAGGGGATGACGCCGGAGGAGGAGGACAAATATCTAGAAGCATACCTGGACGCACAGAAGGAGCAGGACGAGGAGGCCTTGAAGAAATACCGGGAATATCTTCAAATCAGGGAGGATATGAGCAACGGAACGGGGATAGAGCCGATGGAATTTCAAGTGGATTGGACGATGCTCAAAAGGACTTTGAGCGAGAAAACATACGACCAAATCTTCAACGAGTGGATGAATACGGACGTGCCGTATTACCGCATGATGATAATACACAGATGGTGCAGGCACCTGGAGCTGATGGGTTACAGCCAGGAGAGCTTGAACGTAACCGCGACGGAGCTCTTGACGGCAGCGCAAATTCAAGAGAACGTAGAATTCAAAGTCTTTTCGACTCCAATAGCCAAACAAATGAGGGAGGCGGGCAGTACGGATCTGGAGATACTAAAAGCGGCTGGGATCAATCTTTATCAGGGGTACATAGAGACACTACGTATGATGAAAATGGGCAAGGACAGGATATATCCATACTCCAGGCAGCTCCTGGAGGAGAAGGTTTTCATTATGTAACGAGCACCGGCGATACATCGGACTTCGTCCCAGGAGACGAGATCCCGATCTCCGGAGCAAAAGATAGATTCAAGAAAAATATCAAAGCCTTAAAACTCGTCAAAGAGTTAAACTCCATAAAACTGCCACAACCATTAAAAGATAAAATATACGCTACAAAGGAAGAACAAGAGATTTTAAACGGTTTTTCGGGCTGGGGATCTTTACCGCAAGCATTCGACCCGGGCAACGAGGAGTGGCACAAAGAATATCAAGAGCTAAAAGGGCTTTTAAGCGATAAAGAATTTAAAGAGGCTCAAAGCTCTACCCAAAACTCATTCTATACCCCAAGAATCGTCATAGATACGATATACAAAAGCCTGGAGCGGTTAGGGGTAAATAATGACGACAACACAAAGGAAATATTAGAGCCTAGCGCCGGAACGGGTCTATTTTTAGGTTTCAATAAAGAGAAAAAATACCATTTTACGACGATTGAACTCAATGAGCTAAGTCATCAAATTTGCGAAAAGCTATATCCAAATCAACTTAACATTTATAGCGGTTTTCAAGACTATAATCCGCAAAAAAGATTTGATGCGGTAGTCGGCAACCCTCCGTATTCTCAAGCTAGGGTTTACGACGGCAATTTTAAAAATCTTAACGGGGCGAGCATCCATAACTTCTTTGCAGCAAAGAGTATTGAGCTTTTAAAAGACGACGGTATTATGGCATTCGTCATCTCTAGTCACTTTTTGGACGCGAAAGATACGCAAATACGCGAAATAATCGCCCAAAAAGCTACTTTTTTAGGTGCGGTAAGGCTTCCCAATACCGTTTTTAAAAGCGCCGGCACGACGCAGCCGGTTACCGATATCGTTATATTCAAAAAGGGCGTTTCAAAAGAGCTTGACCAAAACTGGGTCGGTACGAAAAAACTCAATGACGATAAATTTCATATAAACGAGTATTTTGTCGATAATCCTCAAAATATCCTAGGAAATTTAGAAATCAAAACGGGTCGATACGGAGAGGAGCTCACGTGTAGCGAAAATAAAGATATAAATTTACAGGAGGCCTTGAACTTATTTGTTGATACCTTGCCGAAAAATATTTACAAATTTAAAGAACAAGACGTCGATAAAAGCATCGTCTATATAGATAAACAAAACCCCCTATACGTCAAAGACAAGCAATATTTCGATAGGTTAAAACCCGAAAACTACCTGATCTTCGACGGAAAAATATACCTCAAAGAAAAAGCATACGACAATGACGACAAATTCGTTATTAGAGAAACGAATTTAAGCAAGCTCGAAGAAAAACGCGTCTTGACGTTCATTGCAATGAGAGATACGTATAATCAGCTACTAGAGCTTGAGAAAAGCGATATAGCAGACGACGATCAAAGATTGACCTCTACCAGGGCAAAGCTAAACGAGCTTTACGATAACTACCATAAAAGCGGTGACTTCTTGCATAATCCTAGAAAAAATAGAGCGATAAGAGCCGACGTCGAAGCCCAAAAGGTCATTTCGCTCGAGGCTAATTACGACAAAGGCATAACCACAAAAGAAGCGGCTCAAAAAGGATTAACGCCTAGAAGCGAAAACGCCCAAAAAGCAAATATCCTAACAAATCGCGCCATACGCTCTCAAGCCGATATAAAATTCGACAATGCTCCAGACGGCCTTTTTGCCAGCATCAATAAATTCGGCAAAGTAAATATAGATTACATAGCAAAAGAGCTAAACAAGGATCAAAAAGAAGTAATAAGCGAACTTATGCGTAAAAATATGATTTTTTTAAATCCGGACAAGCTTATTGCTGGAGAAATGCGATACGAATTTGCTCCAAAGTACTTAAGCGGTAACGTCAAAGAAAAGCTAAGGCTCGCGTCGGAAGTCGCAAAAACCTACCCCGAAATAAATCACAACATTGCCGCGCTTACATCCATTTTACCTAAAGATATTGAAGCGAGCGATATATCTGTTACCATGGGGGCGCCGTGGATACCCCTAAAATACTATAATGAATTTTTTGAGAAACAATTCGGCATAAGCCGGGATAATTGGCTGCTAAGCTATAACGAAAAAGTCGGCTCCTGGAGCTTTACCGGTAGCGGCCATAGGATGAGTCGCTACAATATAAGCAAATTTTCATACGGTCATATAAACCCAAGACAAAGCCTTAGCGTATTTCAAGTAGCCGAAGCGGCTCTAATGCGCAAAAGTATAAGGATAACTAAAGATAGCGAGACGGAGACATACGTAAATTCTAAAGGTGAGACGGTACCCAAAAAAGTTACCGACATCGAAGCCTCTCAAGCAGCCAATCAAAAAGTTGAACTAATAAAAAATTTATTTGACGACTGGATAATGGACGATCCTAAAAGAAGAACAGATTTAGCCGGCATCTATAATGAAAAATTTAACTGCTACGTAAAAAAGAGTTACGATGGCAAGAGGTTAAATGTAAAAGGCTTAAACCAGGCCTATACCCTCAGAAAACACCAACTAGATGCCGTAGCTAGAGCTATCAATGAAAGAATTTGTCTATTTGATCACGAAGTGGGGGCAGGTAAGACGCTATCGTCTATTTGCTCGGTTATGGAGCAAAAACGAATAGGATTGATAAATAAACCGCTTATAGCCGTCCCAAATCACCTAATAAGCCAGTGGGAAAGCGAATTTATGAATGCCTATCCAGGCGCAAATATATTAGTGGCCGAGGAAAAATCTACAAGTCCGGACAATCGAGATGAATTTTTTGCAAAAATTGCAAATGGCGGTTATGACGCTATCTTGATAACTCACTCGCAACTCGAGAGACTGCCCGTTCCCCTTGAAATTACCCAGCAGGTACTAGAAGAGCAAATAAACGATTTAAAGGAGAGCATAGAGCTCAAAGAAAGAGATGAAAACGCGCCTAGAGTATCCATAAAAAGGTTAGAACAAAGAGTAGATAGCTTGGAAGCGAAGCTAAAAGAGCTATTAAACACGAAAGATAAGACAAAATTACTCGATTTTTCCGATCTTGGGATAGATTGCCTGGTAATAGACGAAAGCCACATGTATAAAAACCTGCCCTTTTCCACATCGCTTGATAAAGTAAAGGGTCTAGGATCTCCGGCAGGATCGGCAAAAGCTATAAATTTATTTGAAAAGACTACCTATCTGCATGAAAAAGATAAAAAGATCATATTCCTTACCGGTACGCCGATCAGCAATAGCTTGACCGAGCTTTACGCGATACAAAAATATCTATCACCAGATCAGCTAAAAGCTCAAGACGTCTATTCGTTTGACGCTTGGGCAGCGACCTTTGCCAAAATAGATACCACCTTTGAGCTTGACGCCTCCGCTCAAAAATATAAAGCCGTTACCAGGTTTAGTGAATTTGAAAATTTGCCGGAAATCGCGGCCGCATATCTAAATTTTGCAGATATAGTTACCAATGACGATATCAAACAATACCACGAGCATTACGTACCGGAAGTCGAAGTTATTAAAAGCGTATCTAAACGATCTGATGAAGTCGCTAAATTTATCGGTATACAAGACGATAGAGGAGAATTTAACGAAGGTTCAATCATTTACAGAATGGAACACATGCCCGACGATCCTTCGGAAGATAACTATCTAAAATGCACCAGCGACGCCAAAAAGGCGGGACTCGATTTTAGACTTATAAATCCAAATGCACAAGACACGCAAGATTCAAAGATCAATAACTGCGTCGAAAATATTCTCAAGGAATATCGCGAGTGGGACGCCGACAAAGGCACACAGCTCGTATTTTTAGATATCGGGACACCAAAAGCCGGCCAAACTTCTCAAAGCATATCTCTGGACGAAAACGCTACCGTGCAGCAAGACGTGAACACAAACGAATTCGTCAATATAAATCAATCGTTGGAAATAGAAGACGAATCCGAAGCCGGGGATATAGCAATGCCAAACGATACCTTCTTTTTATACGGCGATCTCTATAAAAAACTGGTCGCAAAGGGCATACCTCGCGAAGAAATAGCCTTTATCCACGATACCAACGGCAGCAATGCTAAAAAGATCGAGCTATTCGGTAAGGTAAATCGCGGCGAAGTTAGAATTTTGATCGGATCGACCGCAAAAATGGGAGCCGGAACGAACGTGCAGCAGCGGGTCACAGCTATTCACCATCTCGACGTGCCGTGGAGGCCGTCTGATTTCGTGCAAAGGAACGGGCGAGTGATCAGGCAAGGAAATTTTCTATTTATGCGCGACCCTAAAAATTTCAAAATCAAAGAATTCAGATATATCACTGAGCAAACATACGATGCTGTTTCATGGCAGATCATCGAAAACAAAACCAAATCCATCGTAAATTTTAGAAAAGGGGTGATCGGCGGCGACAGGTCGTTAAGCGGCTTTGACGAAGATATCGCAAGCGTGGCCGAAATGAAAGCTATCGCTACCGGAAATCCGCTCATGCTGACACAAATTCAAATCAAAACGGCGCTCGACAAAGAAGAAATGCTATATAAGGAATTCAAAAAAGAAAAACATCGAAGCGAGGACGTCCTAGATTCAAACATCAAAAAGATCGAGCATATCGGTAAAGAAAACGCAAAGCTCGCCCGCGCGATTAAAGAGGCTGCCAAATTTGAGAGTAGCGATTTTAAGTGTAACGCATACGTCGATAACGGAAATTTTACAGATATCGTCTCCGTAACGATCCCTAAAGACGATACCTCGGAAGCCGTTAAAGCTATGCAAGAAAAGCTGGAAAAAACATTCAAGGATAATTTAGACAGGCTTTTCGCCAAAGACGGGCAAGAAGTAAATTTCGTTGATTTTAAGGGCTTTAGGGTTAGCGGATATTATGAAAGAACACTTAACGCCGTAGTATTTGAGCTAGAAAATCTGGCGACCGGGGACACTCTAGCTCCATCAAATTTGACCTACAACCAGCAAAGCAGAACTTCTCTCATACGCGACGAGATAAAATTTAGCGGCTTTTTTAGGCGTTTAAATAATTTCATAAACTCTATGGAAGAAACTATCGGTAAAAACGAAAAAAGAATATCCGAACTAAAAACGCAAAACAATGACTTAAGGCAAATCATCTCAGAAAGTCAAGAGTATGGCCGCATGAATATCTTAGAACTCCTTAGAGAAGACGACAGGAAGATCAACGCGGAACTTGATAAAGTAGCCGCCAACAAAAACTATAAAAGTAGCTTCATCGCTAGATCGCTGGAGCTTTTAAAAGAACACTCGGAAAAAGCCGTACAAAAGCAAAAAGCAGGCGATATCGAGAAAAATGAAAGCTTTGAGCGGTAGATATATCAAAAGGACAAGGCTCGCGTCTTGTCCTGCGATCCCAAATTTTATTCCTCCATATCCATTTTTTTGTTGATGAGCGAGCGTAGGAATAAATTTTTGCTGATGAAATTCTTCTTGCAATATTCCTCTATAAAATTATATTCGGCCTCCGTGCAGTATAGGGTTATACGCTTATTGGCTTTATCTGCTTCTTCGAGCCTAGGCCTACCCATCCTCTCTTTTTTATCCTCCGAGCTGAACGTGCGGTTAGCCCCGGTTCCTTTTAAGACCGAGTCTATGTCTAATTCCATATTTTTTGCCATAGTTTATCCTTTCAATTTCGTAAGTAGCGATTGATATTCGTCGAAGAATATCTGGTAGCTTCTTTGCGATAAAGCGTTTTCATTATAAAGCTCTGTAAACGATAGCCCGGTATTAATAGCGTTATTTACTATTTTGGAGTTCTTAAAATAAAACATCGGGATATTTTGAAATCTGTTCTTTAGGTTAGAATTTAGAAACTCTAACTCCTTGTCGTCCTTGTAGTTTGTAGCTATTACCACGATATTTGGATTGATGTGCGAGATCTCCTCGATAGTTTCAACCGTTCTCAATACGGCGTTATAAGAAGGCGTGCAAGGCACTATGATAGCTTTGCAACCCTTTAAAATATCCAGGACGCCTCCTGCGACGAATCCTCCAAAATCATAAACGCAATCGTCTATGCTTTGGACTTTATCTAAAATTTTAGCCTTTTTGGGATAAATGTTCTCTATACACGATTTATCGTTTGATTGCAAGAAGTATCCTAAATCCTTTGCTATACTAAAAGCAAACGGCGTCTTTCCTACGCCGCCCTTCTTGTTGATCACGGCTATTTTCATTTTTTGTCCTTATAAATCATAAGATATTTTACTTTAACATATTCTAAAGTAAATTGATGTATTCTAAAATAAAATATCTTACAATATTCTTAATTATATTAAAATACCGTATTTTATAATACTAAAGTCTAAATTTCGCCTCTTTCTTTTTTGTCTCTATCGTCCCTCGAGTACCCCTTGCCCGATCTACTTTGCTGCAACGTCGGAGCAATATTTACATCAGTCGAACTTTTTAACCTATGTGCCGCGCTGCCGTCTATGGTTTTAAATTGCGATTTGCTAAATTTAACTAAAGGCTCGAGTTTCTTTTCCGCGCGATCTAGGATAGAAGCGTCCCATTTCTTTTTAAAGGCCGTCTTTTCCACCACTATTTGATCATACACGCTTTGGCCAAGCTCGTTCGTCCTCTTAACTCTTTTTCTAAATTTGACCTTTACCTCTTCTTCGCCAGTGATCGCAAACCTGACGAATTCCCCCGTATGGATATTATTTTCTTTGATAACTCTTTGTAGATCCTTACTCCAGATATTTACCAGCTTCCCGGAGCCGGTTTTGTATTGGACGTAATAGCTTTTTTCGCCGTTTTCATCAAATTTGTAATTGGCCTGGCCAAAAGATATTACTTCATAATAGTGGGGTTTTGTCTCGCGCTCTCCTATCTTTCGTTTAATGGTAGCCGTGGCCTCTATACCCAGGTTATTTAACTCGAGCGCAAAGCTTTTTCGTAGATCGGCCAAGTCTTTTTTATTTGGGTTGATCCTCTCTCCAAAGTTATTACTCATTTTTAAACACACGTGGCAATGCGGGTTATCCGTATCGTTATGGACGGCTATAACAAAATAGTTGTCCGGGTATTTTTTCTTGATGACCTGAATTGCGGCCTTTTTGATTTTAGCACCGGGAGCAAGCTTGTGATCCTTCATAGAAAACACCAAATTTAAAGTTTCTCTCTTTTCCTTTAAAGATAAGGACTTTATTTCGGACGTCTTTGGAATTTGGATAAAGCTATTAAAGCTTTCGCCCATATCTTTTAATTTATCTTTACCTAAAAAAATCTCTTCGTCGCTTGATTCCACTTCAAGATTTCCATTCCTAGATATATATTTCAGATGAGCTTTTAATTTTTCAAAATTTGTAGAAGATCCGGTTATTTTTACGACAACTTCCGTATTTTTCCGCGCCAATGGCACATAAGATCTTTTGGCGCTTTTTAATCTATATGCGCCTGAGCTATTTTGTTTTTGGCTTGTTTGAATGAATACTTTCTTGGCAAACCACTCACCTTCTTTGCTAATCTTAACTTTTGGCATTTACACTCTCCTATCCAGGCGAGTTTTATACTCGGTGATTATGCCGTTCACCTTCTTGATTTGTAAATTTATATCATTTAGAACATCCGACATTTTTTCTAAATCTATATTAAATTTTACTCCTAATCTCTCTTTCAATATAGCTACTAAAGAGTTTATGTTTCTACCTAATTTATTAATATCCACTAAAGTAGAGGCTAGTTCTTTCATCTCAATATTGTTATAAAATTTATCGTTATATATAGTATTTTTTATCCTCCATCTAGTCTCTTTTGTTACAGAGGTAAAGCCATGAGACTTTGCGCTATTTTGCAAAAATGAATATTCTTCTTCAGTCAAATTTATTCTGATCTCTCTTGAAAATACCGGACTATGTTCGCTTACTTGTTCTATGTCATTTTTTTCCATAAAAGAAATTATGATCTGATTTATTATCTCGTTCATAGACACCTTGTTATCTTTTTTAATTTTTTCTAAAAAAGTATAGGCATCTTCATCTATCTTTATAAGTTTTGCGACTCTAGTTTGGTGATGGTCTAAGGTCATTTTTTTATCGTTCATTGTTTACTTCCTTGTGAGCCTCGCAGAGAATTTGCATTTTACGTCGATAAAAATATATATTTTTTAGGCGTAAAATGCTATCCTGCATTAAAACAAATATCTTATTGATGTGATTATAGCAATATTTTCTGAGACTGTGATAAAATTTCATTGAGTATAGACTTGTATATTATTGCAAATTTTAGAACATTGAAGTATAATCTCATATACATTATCTAATATCTATAAAGGAGTCGTTATGACTGAAAACAATAATAGTACCAAAAAGCGCAAGGCGGTAGATATTGATGAAAATATCAAAATTTTACAAGAAAAAATCAATAAGCTAAAAGACAGGAAGAAGAATCAAAGTAAAAAGAACATTGATAGAATGGGGGCTTTACTGGCTCAGGCCATAGGCAAAAACGATCAGCTACTTACCGAGCTGCTAGAGCTGCTAGAGAAACATAAAGAAAATGAGATCATTGAGACAATAAAAAGTATTCTTGATATAAAATAATTCAGAATTGTTAAAGAGAGCGCCATTGAACCATTTTGTAAAAAACATAGAAAATCTGATATCGGCAAAAAGGCTAGAGTCGTATAATAATAGCGTAGAAGAGCATTCTAAGAATCTTGAGCTTATTTCAAAGCTTACGCCCGATATAGCGATGATAGAAATATCTATAAGGAATATTGTTGATTTTTATATCACTCAAAAATACGGCACAGATTGGATAGCAAATTCTAGCGATGAGGGGATCGTATCCGAAAGAGACAATATAAGTAGTAGATTAAAACGAGGGACAACGCTCACCCATGAACAATATTTATCAAATTTCAGCCTAGGTAAGATAATACATCTGGCCAAGGATAACTTTTTAGAACAAAAAATATTTAGTGACTTGAGCAAATTTAATTTTAAAGATTTTGCAACTAGTAATAGAAATTTTTACTTTTATAACAACAATAAAAACAACTTCACGAACTATGAAAAATCTGAAATAATCCTTTCGCTTCTTCTAACAATAAGAAACAGAAGCTATCACTGGGAAAATCTCTTAAAGACAAGACGCAGTAAAAATAATAACGATAACTTTCCTAGAATAACGCATAGGCTGCATGAAACCAATATAGGGATCATGCCGGACA
>CALIWP010000033.1 GCA_938046705.1 uncultured Campylobacter sp.
AATTTGATCTTTGATCAAATCGGTTTCAAACTCCAACGGAGTAAATTTTAACAACGCGAAATTTGGCGAGATCAACGCTAGCATAGAGTTTCAAACTCCAACGGAGTAAATTTTAACTTCAACTAGAAAAACAGGGCGAGCGCGTGCAAAAGTTTCAAACTCCAACGGAGTAAATTTTAACAAAAGCACGAGGCTTATCAGACGAACCGCCATTATGTTTCAAACTCCAACGGAGTAAATTTTAACTATTGGGCTCTTTACCCGCTTCAACTTGCTTCAAAGTTTCAAACTCCAACGGAGTAAATTTTAACCCAAAGCAGATAGCTTTAATCAAACTTTGATGTTGTTTCAAACTCCAACGGAGTAAATTTTAACAAACAGCATTCGCACCACTAGCAACAGCCTGGGCAGTTTCAAACTCCAACGGAGTAAATTTTAACAATGGCTTTAATAAACTTCTTTTGAATTGCTACGCTGGTTTCAAACTCCAACGGAGTAAATTTTAACTCTCGTCGAGGAATAAAGATATTTATGTATTTTTCATGGGTTTCAAACTCCAACGGAGTAAATTTTAACCTAACTTGAGCTACAAAAGGCTTAAATTTAGCATGTTTCAAACTCCAACGGAGTAAATTTTAACCCTATCGACGGCGCGCCTGGTGGGGATGCGCATTTGTTTCAAACTCCAACGGAGTAAATTTTAACAGCACCAAAATATACATTTTTAGGGCTATTAAAACTCAAAGTCTATATTTTTACGCCTTAAATTTGCATAAAAAGCAAAATAATATCGATACAAAATGCCCTAAATTTCATCATTTCTAGAATCTTAGAAAAAGCTTTATCGACATGATTTGGATTTAAAAAGGCACTTAGAAATCAAATATCCCGCCGCAACAAAAGTAAGCTAGCATCCCCCAACCCGACACCATACCCAAAGACGCATAAGTCAAATTTGACCGCAAATGAATAGCGATTTTTGTGCCGCATTTTAATGAAGTCAAGGCCCCAAAATCAAATCATCAAAATGCAACCGCGACCTTTTGCTGTCCCTGCCGACAAATATCAAATTTACCCCCACCTAAATCCCTCGTAAGGCGCATCCTCGCAGATACATTTTTTGATCTGATTAGCCTCGCGGCGGATCACCTGCCGCCACGTGAGATCGCGCCCGCCAAGCGAGATCGTTTCGCCAAGCCTTGCGATCATTTTTAGCTCGATCTTTTGCACGGCGTCGTTGCTAAATTTTATCCGCCCGGCGTCCGTTTGGAAGTCCTTTGCGGTGATCTCTTTTTTATTTAGCATATTAAAAATCAGCGTATCGCCCAAAATCGGCTTAAAAATCTCCGCAAGATCTAGGTGCAGGCTCAGCGCACGGTAGTTTGGCTCGTGCAAAAAGCCGATGCGCGGATCAAGCTCGGTTTTGTAAATTTCGCTGAGGCAGACGTTATAAATGCGCGTATTTACGTAGCTTATGAAGCTGTTGATTTTATCGGCGGGCGGGCGCTTGGAGCGGACGGTAAATTTAAAACTTTTTTGATCCGCGATTATTTCGTTCCATTTTTCGTAGTATAACTTTTGAAACGCCCCTTCCACCGCCATTATCGCAGGCACGTCCGCGGCGGCGTTTAGCGCCTCTATGTGGGGCGAGACGTCAAATTTCACGCCGTGCCTTTTGCAGTTTGCAGCGTCGTTTAGGATGTGTGCACGAGTGATCTCGCGGGCGATGTAGGCGCGCTTGAGCGGGTCGTCAAAAGCGCGGACCTGATTTAGCAGCACAAAGCCGCTTTTATTGACCGAGTTTGAGGTGTTTGGATAAAAGTTGCCGCGGAAGCTCTGATATGGGCTAAAAACGTGCAAAAGGACGTTATTATCAGCCAGAAACGCCATAGTGTAGGTATCGATCTGCACTTTTGCCAGCACGTAAATTTCATCGATCGCGTTTATCGGCAAAATTTTGCTGGCGACGACCGTGCCCGCATCGTCAAATTTATCAAAATAGATATTGTTATCTTGCCTGCGAAGCCTGCCTGCGCTCAAAATAAAATGCGTTCTGTCGCTTTTTTGCATCTTTTTTCCTTAAATTTAGCCGGGATTTCAAGTGCCGCCAAACTCGGCAAATTTACGCGAGTAAATTTAACTAAACAGCGCGCCGCTTTTATCCTGTCCGATTACGATACGCTTAGAGTATTTCAGCGAATTAAACGTATAAATCACGATAGAATCAAGCTGCGTAATGCACTCTTTTTGCAAAATCGCGGTTAGTTTTTTAAAATCGCTCTCACGAATCTCGCCTTCAAAAACGGAAAACTGCACGCGCGGCAAAAACTTCTCGACCGCCTTTCTGATGCGGTTTGCGTTGTTTTTCTCTTTTTGCTCGGCGCCGGCGATGTCGTAAAATAAAATCACGTACATTTTTCTAGCATTTCTCTAAATTTCAACTTGCACAATATCCGTTATAAGCGCAGTTTGCGCAAAATTTGCCCTGCGTAAATTTCGGCGGCCTCTCTAGGTTTGCAAGTGCCGTTATCTCGCTTAAAATTTGCTCGATCAGAGCGAAATTTTCGCTGCTATCATCCACTAAAATCACCTTTTTGCCGCTGATTAGTTTGCCTTTTACCTCTTTTAAATTTAAGCCGGTTTTTAAAAGATAGATATAAAAAAGTAGCTGCATCTTGCCC
>CALIWP010000034.1 GCA_938046705.1 uncultured Campylobacter sp.
GATAGCCAAAACGGATTTAAAAACAAATGACGCATGATTAAATTTGAGATTAATTTTAGGTAGATTTCAAATTTGCAAAGCTATCAAAGCGGTTTGGTTTTGCTCAAATTTGCCGGCAATTTTAGCGCCAAACGGCGCAAACTCGTAAAGCAAACCCATTTTAAAAGCACAAAACCGCCGCTTTAACCTTTAGCGCAAATTTATGCGGTGGTTTCTAAAAATGCGGCGGCTTGCAAATTTAGGTCTCCAAATTTGCTCGCGATTTCGTGCTAAATTTGGCCGAATACGACTTGGTTTTAAAAAAGCGCCCCAAGGCGAAATTCGTCCGATTTTAGCCCTTAACGTAGCTGCTCAAGGCGCTCTTTTTTCGTACCGATCTGAGTGATCTGGATGCCGAAGTTTCCGTCTACGATGACGACCTCGCCTAGGGCTACGACCTTATCGCTGATCAAAATCTCAAGCGGGTCGTTTGCGAGCTGATTTAGCTCGATGACCGAACCTATGTCCATCGTGAGCACGTCTTTTAGTAGCATTCTTTTTGAGCCGATACGTACGTGAAGCGGCAGGCGCACATCCATTATGAGCCCGATATTTCGCATTTCCTCGATGCTTAAATCGCCTTTTGCGGGGGTTGCTTGCTGGGCGGGCTCTTTGTGATCTTTATTTAAAAATTTCACCAATGCAAAATCAAGCACTACGGCGATTTGCTCGCTGACGTCTCCGATTTTAACGGAATAGACGTATATTTTTTCAAACGCGTTCAAATCAAAATTTGCGCTCTCGTCGAGGAAATTTACTTTCGCGACCTCGAAATTTAGCTTCGGCATGCCTTTTTGCGCGCCAAGGCTCGTAGAAAATGCGCCCATGATATTTGAAAACACCTCTTTAGCGGCATCCAGCTCGTCCTCGCTTAGATTTTCGTTGCGCGAGATCTCTTCTTCTCCGAGCATCCACTCGCCGATCGCGCTCATCAGTACCGGCGTGGCTACTAGTATCATCTTTGCCGTCGTATCGCCGCTAACGGCTATGTTTGCAACGGCTAGAGGCGGCTTTATGCCTTCTTGCTTAGGAGCGTCGTATTCGTTTCTCTCGCCTATTTCAGGCGTCCTACCCGTTAGCCCCTCGACCGTAGCCTTTACCTCGTTTACGAAAATTTTAAAAAAATCATTCATTGTTTTCATCCTCGCCTAATATATCGTCGTCTTCGTACTCATCCTCGTGCTCTGTGCTCATGAGTTTTGCTCTGCGCTCTTCTTCATACTGCTCGAGGATATTTTTGATCTCGTCTTTATCGCTTCTGATTAGCTCTTCTATGCGGATAGATTTTCTAAATCTATGTAGTCCGACCTCAGCCAAAAATACCTCTTTTTTATCGATCGTTACGATAGCTTTGTCGTTTGCCGAGCGGTCAAGACGCAGTATGTCGCCCTCTTTTAAATTTAAAAACTCGCTTACGCTAACGATACTTTTACCCAGTATCGCCTCATACAGCACCTCAGCGCGCCCGATCAGCGTTTTTAGCTCTTTGTTTCGGCTCTTTTTCGCGCTCGTTTCGCCAAGCATTATGTCGCGGTTGGCTAGACGGCTTAAGATCGGCTCGAGGTATATGACCGGATAGCAGATATTTATCATGCCGCTTGAGTTGCCTACGATGATCTCCATGACGACCATTATAACGATCTCGTTTTGGCTTACGATTTGCACGACGTTTGGACTGCTTTCTTTAGCCTCGACGTTTGGGTACATATCGGTGATCATCGACCAGCTCTCTTTTAGGCGCTGCATCATCATCCTTAGGATCGCATCGAGCAAATTTACCTCGATATCGGTTAGCTCTCTGCTAGCCTCAAAACCCTCGCCGTTACCGCCTAGCAAGCGATCTATCATCGGAAACGCGATACTCGGGTTTATCTCCAAAACGCAGTTACCGTCAAGCGGCTTGATCGAAAAGACGTTAAAGCTAGTAGGGCTCGGCAAACTCATCAAAAACTCGCCGTACGTCATCTGATCGACGCTATGCAGGCGGATCTCCACGATACTTCTCATAACGCTTGAAATTTGAGAAGCCAAATTTCTCGCAAGCTTGTCGTGTATGCCCTTTATCGCGCGCAGTTGTTCCTTGCTGACGCGGTTTGGGCGTTTAAAATCGTAAATTATTACCTGCTGCTGTTCTTCTTTTTTTGATTTTTCACCGATAGATTCGCTAGCATCGTCGTCGTCCACGACTTCTAGTAGCGCGTCTATCTCTTCTTGACTTAAAATGTCCGCCATTATTTACCCTCAAGCTTTTTTCTTATTTTTTCCATCAAACGCTTATGGATCTGCGAGATCCTACTCTCGGTAATCTGCAAAATTTCGCTGATCTCCTTTAAGCTCAGCTCTTCGTAATAATAAAGCTGTACGATGAGCTGATCGCGCTCCTCAAATTCGTTTAAAATTTGAGTTATCTTTTCTATCAAATCCTCTTTTTCGACCCGTTCTAGCGTATTCTCCTCGCTCATTAGCTCCATTTGATCGTCGATATTTAGGACGGCGACGACGGCGCTCACGTTTCTTGCTTCGCTTACTTTTTCTACGTCGATACCTAGCTTTCCTGCGATATACGCATCGTCGGGTTCGCACTCAAATTTATTAAAATACTCATTTACTAAAGCCTCGATAGACTTTACCAAAGTACGGTCCGAGCGGCTAACCACGTCAAGCCCGCGCAAAAAATCAAGCATCGCGCCGTAAACTCGCTTTTGCGCATAACCCCAAAAGGAGTCGTTTTGCTCTTTGTCGTATTTTCTGGAGAGCTTTACCATCTCCTCCAGCCCGGCGCCGATCAGGTCGCTAACGTCGATATGAGCTGGCAAGCGCTCCTTTAGCCTAAAAGCCATCGCGCGAAGAGCGGGCATATAGGCTAGCACGATGTCGTCTTGCTCTTTTTTTATCGTCTGGGCATATGGATTAGGCGGCTTTTGCATTACTTTCGTTGCTCTTATTTAACGTTTGTTTTATCAGTATATTTTCGCTGGCGAGCTTGTTTAAGAGATTGTCTATTCGCTTTTCTCTAAGGGCTAGTTCGCCGATAAGATAATCAGCTGTTTGCTCGTATTGCTCTTTATCAAATCTCTTTTTAAGAGATAATCTTACGTCGATATAGTTCATTATGATAACGTGAATCACGAGATAAAAGAAAAACGTAATCACGAAAGTATAAAGCAACATCTGTATCGGGTCGCTTAACTTTAACGCCGAAAAAACGACTCCCGTAAAAAATCCGCAAACAGTAAAAAATGCTATAAAATTTTCCGCTTTCAAAACTAAATCCTAAATTTAAAATTGCTCAATCATGCGCCTAAAAAAGGCGCTAAAGCTATTGACTTGACCATCTTTAAGCACTTTTTGTTCCAATCTCGAAATAAGCCTTTGAGCTATCTGATTTAACTCCAAGCTCGGCAGACAAAATTCGCTATCGTCGGTAAAAAGCGTACGCTGTTTTATGCTCTTTGAGACGCTTTTATCCTCGCTAATAGCGCCTAAAAACTCCAAATTTAACGGATTTTCGATATTTGCCTTGGCTACTTTTTGAATATGCTCAAATATCCTCATCGCCTCTTTTTCGTTTTTTACCATATTAAAAACCATCAAAAGATTGTCTTTATCTTTTGAGGTGATTTTTATAACGGCATAGGCGTCCGTTATCGCGGCGGGATCGGGCATAGTGACCACCACCACCTCGTCTGCCGCCTCTAAAAATAGCCGAGTGTTGCCGCCAATACCGGCGCCCGTATCGATGATGATAAAATCAAGCCCGTCAAGGTTCGCCGACTCGGCAAAAAACTGCTCGCACAAAAATTGATTGTTAAATTTTAATATCTCCTCGCCGCTTTCACCAGGAATCAGCGTCAAATTCGGCTTTATCTCGATCAAAATATCTTTTAAGGAACATTCGCCTTTTAGTACGTGGAGCAAATTTTTATTAACGCGCACGTTTAAGATGACATCTAAATTCGCCAGCCCGATATCCGCATCAAAAAGAGCAACTCTATACCCGCTTTTGGCCAAGACGTTAGCCAAATTTGCGCTTATGGTGCTTTTACCTACTCCGCCCTTGCCGCTAGTTACAGCGATAAAATACGTAGTTTTTGCTTTGGCTTGGGCGGCTACTATGCCTTTTAGTTTCTCGGCCTGATTACTCATTATGTTCCTTGCTAAATCCCTCTAATACGCAGCTTACTAAAAATTCGCTCTTTGCCACCAAGATATCGTCCGGTACTTCCTGTCCGACGGAGAAAAAACTAACCGGCTTGTTCGTCTCGTAAACTAGCGAAAATACGTTACCGAAAATCTTCGTCTCGTCAAATTTGGTGATAATCAGGGTGTCGATGTCAAGAAAGCTAAAACCGTTGTAAATTTCAAGCATATCTTCGATCTTTGCCCCGGCCGATAGCACCAGATGCACGTCTATATGCGTATCCGTACTTTTTATAAACTTTTCTAGCCTTGATAGCTTTTCTTTATCGTACTGCGAGCTGCCCGTGGTGTCTATGAGGATCACTTCGCAGTGATTTAGCTGCTTTAGTGCGTTTTTAAAATCATCAACTTCGATAACGTCAAGGATCGGTAGCTTCATCATCTTTGCGTATTGAAACAGCTGCTCGACCGCGCCGATACGGTAGGTATCAAGCGTGATGATGCCCGTTTTTACTCGTTTACCGTCTCCGTAGGCAAACCTTGCGGCAAGCTTAGCTAGAGTCGTGGTCTTACCAACTCCAGTCGGCCCCACCAGCATCATTATCTTTTGTTTTCTATCGTCCTCTTCGCTCCTGCACGGCAGCATCTTTCTAAGCAGCGAGCTAAAATATCTCCTAACCGCCGTAGGATTAGCCTTCATCTGAGGCGACATATTTTCCGCGGTTATTTTCATTATCTGCTCTAGGTGCTCCTCTTTCATGCCGCTATTTTTGGCGTCCTTATAGATGCCGGCAAACTCGGGCGGGATACTTAAGTTGTTTCTGGCGCCCGCTCGCTCCTCCCAGAACATATCGGCTATCATATTTACTTTTTCGCTTAGCATACTCACTTGCCTTGCGACGTCGTCTATCTTTTTATCGTAGTTTTGATCTTGGCGACTAGGCATAGTTTCGATATTTGCTATTTGGCTTATCTCTTTTGCGGCTTTTGAGATGTTTAGGAGTATGTCCTCGCCGCTGTTTTGAGCGGTTTTGTAGTTTTGATTTTGCGAGGCTGAGTTCGTGGAGTTTTGGCTAAAATTTGCCGCAGCTAAAGCGCTTTGAGCTTCGACTTCAAAAAGCTCACGCTCGTCTAAAATAATCTTTTGCGGCCTTTCCTCTTTTGCTGCCTGAGCGCGCAAAAACTCCTCATAGCCCTTTAAATTTTGCTTTTGAGGCTGATTTTTTTTCTGCTCGCTCGCGTCCTCTTCGACGCTAACTAAAATTTCATAAAGCGGCTTTTTGTTTATCGTCTTTGGCTGAATTTGCTTCGTCGTTACCAAGATCGCCCTCTCGCCGCACTGAGCCTGCGCCTTTTTTAGCGCTTCCATACTGCTCTCGCCGGTAAACGTATAAAACTTCGTCGCCAAATCTTCTCCTTCGTTTCTCGCTAAATTTAGCCGCCTTTAGCCCAAATCGTCGCGGCAAAGGCTATGCATTTTCCGTTCCCGCCTCAAATTTAGGCTTTGCGGCCGCTAAATCTTAAAATCTCACTCCGCTTTTGCTAACGCGCTTCATCGTCCCAAGCGGCAAAATCACGCTAGCCCTGCTTTGCACGCCGGGATGCGGTAGCGCCAGCCGCGCATCGTTTCTGTTTCGTCCGCTAAAATACAAAATGTCTATATCAAGCGTTCTGGGCGCGTTTTTAAAGCTTCTCACGCGTCCAAAACGCCTTTCTAAATTTGCCGTTATTTTTAAAATTTGCCTCGCGGCAAGGCTCGTTTGCACAAGCATTACGGCATTTGTAAAATCCGCCTGCTCTTTAAAACCAAATGCTTCGTTTATAAGGAGCGCCGAGTTTTCCACGACGTGAAACCTACTATCTCGGCTGAGTTTAAAATGCAGCCCATTAAAGCGCTTTTTCACGTCGCCGATATTACCGCCCAGCCCCAAAATAACGCTATTTTTAAAGCCCGGTCTAAAATCAAAAACCTTCGGGAAAAAGAGGCATTTGCTAAACCGTCTCGCCCCCGCTACCCTCATAAAATTTCGGCTCCGTTTTCGCGCACGACCACGACGTCCTCGATACGCACGCCAAACTCACCCGGCAGATAGATCCCCGGCTCCACGCTAAAAACCATCCCCTCTTTTAGCACGGTATCTCCGCGCTTTGAGATAAAGGGAAGCTCGTGGATATCGACTCCGACGCCGTGTC
>CALIWP010000035.1 GCA_938046705.1 uncultured Campylobacter sp.
AAATCATTTGCGTGCTTACACTAGCGGCCTTTAACGCGCTAATGATGTTTAGCTTCGAGTTTGCGTTCATCGCCCACAGATACAGCTTCGCTGCGTCGCTAATTTTATACTTTGCGCCGATTTTCATATATCTGCTCGCTTGGATTAAATTTAAGCTGCCTTTAAAGCAAATTTAAAGGATCGGTTGGACCAAATTTAATAAAAATTTTAAGCTTGTTTGTGTAAAATTTTTATTAAGTTAATAAAAGGAAAAATATGCAAGAAAACTTTATAAGACGCATAAGCACGGCAAGGGCGCTGGGTATGACGTCGGGGATTTTAGCTATTTTAAATTTACTCTCGCAAGAGATAATTTTACCAAAAAGCCTCTTTGATATCGCAACGAGCGCGCGCGTAGCGATGTTGTTCGTCTCCGTTATCTGCCTTTACGGCGCTATATCAAAGGTAAACAAACTCGCAGGCGGAGGCGTGTTTAAGCTTTACCGCATTTTTATCGCTATTAGCAGCACAATGATTTTGCTAAGTTTTAGCACAAACTACGCACCAGCCAGCACGCACAAGGTCCTATTTTTCGTCATTTGCGGCACGGCGGTGCTTGCCTTTTTGCTTTGGATAAAGATAAATTTAAAACTCGGTGACGTCACGCAAAACGCCATGTTTTCAGGCTATGCCGTACTTTGCGTGATCGGCACTTTTATCGCTGCGGCGCTAAAGCTTTTACTAACCAAAGCCCTGCGCGATCCCTACCCTATCGAGCTTGCGGTGCTTGGCATCTACCTGGCGTTAGGGTTTATCTATGTGCTTGCCTGGTCGAGAGTGGATTACGTCGAAAATCGCAATCAAGGCTAAGCCGAGTTCATCAAATTTGCGTTTTAGGCAAATTTGGACGATAAAAAATCGCGCGGCTATACTAAGCCCGTCCAAATTTAAGCCAGGTCAAATTTAAATTTATCGCAAATCTGCAAATTTGAGCTAACGACGGCTTTAAATTTAACCCCGCAAAACTCCAAATTTAGTTCGTAAAATGCGCCTAAAAATTTCACTTCCGTCACGTCTGCTTCGTATTTTTCGCCGCTTATGATTAGCTCCGGGCGAAACATAAAATTTCTTTGCTCCAGCCACAATCTAAATTCAGCCGGCAAATTTTGCGTATCCCGCTCATCAATCAAATTCATATCGCCCAAAAAGCAGGCGATCTCGTAAGATGCAGGGTAAAAATATAGCTCCCTGGGCGCGCCGAAAGCCAAGACCTTACCGCCTTTTATCAGCGCGATTTTGTCACTTAGCAAAAAGGCGTCCTCCTTGTCGTGCGTTACCATTACCGCGCTGATGCCGTTTGCCTTTATCATCTGTTTTAGCTCGCCTCTTAGCGCGCTTTTTAGGTTGCGATCGAGATTAGCGAAGGGTTCGTCGAGCAAAAGCAGCTTTTCGCGGTTTGCTACGGCTCTAGCAAAGGCCGTCCTCTGCGCTTGACCGCCCGAAATTTGATCGGGAGTTTTGTCTTTTAACTCAGATATTTTAAATTTTTCCAGCAGCTGCGCGCTCCTTGTGGTTCGCTCGGCGCTAGGGAGTCGCCACAGCGCAAATTCTACGTTTTTACAAACGCTTAAATGCGGAAAAAGCGCGTAGCTCTGAAACATCATCGCCGTACCGCAGCCATCTTTTACGGCGATTTGCCCGCCGCTTGGCGTCTCAAGCCATGCGATTATACGCAAAAGCGTGCTTTTACCGCAGCCGCTATCGCCCAGGACGCTTAAAATTTCGCCCTCGTTAAGGCTTAAATTTACGTCCTTTAAAACCTCTAAATTTCCGAATTTCTTGTTTAAATTTACGATTTTTAAAATTTCAGCCATGTTTTTATCTTTCTTGTTTTTTTCTGGAGATTATCTCTAGCCAAAGGACGGCGACTAGCGACATCGAAACGATGAGAAACGACGGTAGAGCCGCAGCATAAAGCCTCTCGTCAGCCGCGTAAAAAAACGCTCTAATACTAAGCGTCTCAAAGCCTAAAGGCCGCAAAATTAGGCTAAGCGGCAGTTCCTTAATGATGTCGATAAAAACGACGATGAGCGAGAGAAAGAAAAAGTGGCGAAGCAGCGGAAAATGCACTTTGAAAAACAAATTTAACCGCGAGCCGTTTAGCAAAAGCGCGGCGTCGTCGATATTTGCCGGGATCTTGGCGTATCCGCTCTCGACGGCATATATCGAGGTCGCCAAAAACCTCACGACGTAGCCAAAAATCAGCACTACAAAGCTAGATGAGAGCAGATGGGTGTCAAAATTTCGGTCAATATAACCAAAAACTATCATCACGCAAAGCCCGATACTAGCGCCAGGCAGCGCGTAGCCTAGCGAGACAGATTTTAGCAAAAAGGTATTTAGCGCTTTGTTTTTTATAAGTCTAGTCGCATAAACGAGAAAAAAGCTTACCGCCGTGATGAGTATCGCCGCACCCGCAGCCATCAGAAGCGAATTTAAAGCCATCTGCACGAACTCAAATTTAAAGCTATCTAGCTCGTGAATACTCCAATACAAAAGCCAGGTAAAAGGAAATGCAAATGCCAGACAAAACACGCTCGCACACCATAAAAACGCCGCCGCTGAGCCAAATTTACCAAGCTTCTTTTTTTGCGTAAATTTGGAGGTGTCGTGCGTGGAGAAGCTATATTTTTTAGAGTTTTTATTAACGTGCTCAAATATCATCAAAATAAACACGAACATCATCAAAAGTCCCGCTAGCACGGACGCGGAGTACGAGTCGCCCATATCAAACCATAGCTTAAAAATGCCCGCGCTAAAAGTCTCTACGCCGTAATACGCAGCCGTGCCGTAGTCGCTAAGCGTCTCCATGAGCACCAGCATCGCTCCGCCCACGATCGCCGGACGCGACAGAAATATCGCAACCCTAAAAAACACGGCCAGGCCTGAGAGCTTGTAAATTTTACAAACATCGTAAATCGCTGCGGACTGCGTTTTAAACGAGGTTTTAGCAAACATATAGATGTACGGATAAAGCGACAACGACAGCACGAAAATCGCTCCGTAGATATTCATAAACTCCAGCCTAAAGCCGAAAATTTGATGAAAATATCCGCCGTAATCCATAATCCCGACGTAGCAAAAGCTAAATATATAAGCAGGAATCGCAAACGGAAGGATGAGGGCATATTCAAAGAAATTTGATAGCGCGAAGCGGTAGTTCGCCACCAGCCACGCCGAAACTACAGCGATAACCAGACTAAGCGCCAAAACGCCCGTCGCGACGGCAAAAGTACCTTGGATATACCTCATAAAAAGATACTTAAAAAAGTGCTCGAGCAAGGAGTAGTCGCCCAAAGCGATCTCGAAAAATATGCTAAAAATGGGGATCAAAACGATAAGGGCGATAAAGATCGCCCCGAATTTTACTTTCATTATTTCCAGCCGGCTACGTCGTAAATTTTAATAGCCTCGTTCGTGTTTTGCACGCTTTTATAAAGCGGAGTGGAGTCTTCTTTAAATTTACCAAAGCCTTTTACGATGTCGCTAGGCTCGACCTCTGCGTTGATCGGATACTCGAAATTTATACCCGCGAGTATCTTTTGCGCCTCGGGGCTCACCATAAACTCCATAAATTTAACGGCATTTTCTTTATTTTTAGCAGCCTTTGTTAGCGCGATACCGCTGATATTTACGTGCGTGCCGCGGTTGCCCTGATTGGGGAAAATTATGCCCAAATTTTTCGCAGCCTCCACGTCTTCGGCTTTTGGAGAGGTTAGCATGAGGCCTATGTAGTAGGTGTTCATCACTGCTACGTCGCCCTCGCCTGCGTAGATGGCCTTAGCCTGATCCCTATCGCCGCCTTTTGAATCGCGGGCAAGATTTTTTAGCGTGCCTTCCGCCCATTTAGTAGCCGCATCTTTACCGTCAGCCTCGATGATAGCAGCTAGCAGAGACTTGCTGTATGGAGCCGTCGCGCTTCTGATTAACAGTTTGCCTTTTAGCTCTGGTTTTGTTAGATCCTCGTAGTCCTTGATGCCTTTAGGATCGAAGTCTCTTTTGTCGTAAACGATGACTCTAGCGCGTTTTGAGATAGCAAACCACTGACCGTCGTTGTCTCTATACTGCTGTGGTACGATTTTTTCCAGAGTTTCAGATTTGACCGCTTGCAACACGCCTTTAGTCTTTGCGGTGTAGAAATTTCCCGCGTCTGCGGTGATGGAAATATCCGCCGCAGAGCTACCCCCTTCTACTTCTAGCTTTTTGATTAGCTCGCCGGCTTTTGCCTGCGTGGCGTTTACCTTGATACCCGTCTTTTGCTCAAAAAGCTTATAAAGCTCGCTGTCGGCGTCATAGTGGCGCGCAGAGTAGATATTTACCTCCGCGGCAAACAAAAAGCTTGAAAGCAAGCTAAGCGCGAAAAAACTTTTTTTCATTTTTATCCTTTGTATTGATATGGATTTGCGATTATAGCGTCTATCTTATGAAAGTAATATTAATTATTAAAAAAGAAAAATTTATGCCGGAGTGATTTTAGAATGACAAAATATTTAAAATTGAGTGCTAATATTCGCGCCGTCAAATTTAAGGAGAGAAAATGAGAAAAATTTTACTTTTAGGAGCGGCGGCGGCGATGGCTTTTGCGGAAATTTCTACGGTTCAAGTTAGTCCCGAGGCGATCAAAAACTACGAGCAAATCGTTGATATAAGGACGCCTGCTGAGTGGATGGAAACGGGCGTGATAAAGGGCGCAAAGACTATCACTTTTAACGCAACCGATAAAGAGGGATTTTTGAACGAGCTTAAAGCCAATGTCGATCTAAAAAAACCGGTCGCGCTCATATGCAGAAGCGGACGCAGAAGTGCTGCGGCGGCGATGATGATAGATTCGCCGGAACTAAATATAATAAATCTTGACGGCGGTATGGGCAGCCTCATAAATCAAGGCTACGAAACCGTGCCGTATCAAAAATAATCCACAAATTTTACTTTATAAATTTCGTCCGTCAGGCTTAAATTTGCGCTAAATTTTAAGCTTGGCGGAGCTGATTTGTGCTCCACTCGCGCGTAAGGCGACGATAAATTTAAACTCGCCGCCGCACTTAACGCAAAAACCACCACCGTTTCTTACAAAATTTAATAGAACAAAAAGCGTATCCGCTTTAAATTTTAAGTGGCCGCAAATTTAACCAAATTTGACCAAAATTTACAAAAAACAGTCTCGGCTTTAGCTTTAGCAGGCAAACATACGCCGCCAGCGCGCTTTGCTCTCTTATATAGTTACGGTCGCCGTTTAAATTTAGCCTCTCGATCATGCACTCGCCGTCCTTTGCGTAAGCTCCTACAAATACCGTCCCCACCGGCTTTGCCTCGCTACCGCCGTCAGGCCCCGCAATCCCGCTGATAGCTAGCGAAAAGTCCGATTCGCTCGCCTTTAACGCGCCTTTTAGCATCGCCATCACGCACTGCTCGCTCACCGCGCCGTAGGTTTGTAAAATTTCATCGCTAACGCCCAGCCAGTCGCGTTTCATCTCGTTTGCGTAGGTCACTAGCGAGCCGTTAAACGCCGCCGAAACTCCGGCAAAAGCGCCGAATTTAGCTGCGGCAAGCCCCGCCGTGCAAGACTCGGCAAATGTAAGCTTGAGCCCGCTTGCCGTAAGCGTGCTCGCAACGTGGCGGAAAACGTCCTCGCCCTCAAAAAATTTGCCCGAAAAGAGATTTTTCGCGCCGTTTATAAAGCCGCTGGTTTGGCCGAATTTGTTTGCTTCCACTCTAATTAGCGCCAAATTTGATAAAATTTGAGACGAATAAATCTGCACTTCATAGGTTTTTGCTAGCGGTTCGAGCAGGATTTTCGCACTCTCCTCGTCGATATCGACCAGGTGAAAGTAGCCGAAATCTCGCTGCGTTTTGATATCTATGGCAGGCAGTTTTTGATTCGTGTCAGCCTTTAGCAAATTTACGTAAGTTTGATTTAGTTTGATCAAAAAGCCCTCGTCGCTAAATTTCTCGGCCCTGCTAGGAGCTAGCATTTGCGGGGATTTTAGCTCCAAAATATCGCCGCTTAGAGTGGCTAAAATTTTAGCCGCGACAGAGCAGTTTTGACTCGACGCGTAGATACAAAGGCTGTCCGAGCGTGCACAAAGATGCTCGATGATAAACGGCAGCTCCTTGTCACTTTTACTGACGAATCTAAACTCGCCAAGCTCGCCGAAATGCCGCTTGTAAGCGCAAAAAATATAATCTAAAAAAGGCGCGTTTACGCCGATATCTTCGCCGATGATCAGTAGTGCGTTTTTCACTGTTTTCTCCTTTAAAAACCGAAAACATCTTACATAAATTTAGCTTAAAATAGCGTTTTTTCAGTAGCATTTAATCGCCGTTTGGATAAAATCTACCAATTTTTTACTTCAAGGCGAACCTATGGATTACAAAGATACATTATTGCTTCCAAACACCGAATTTCCAATGCGCGGCAACCTGCCGGAAAACGAACCCAAACGCTTAAAATCGTGGTTTGACGATAGAAAAATCTACGAAAAAATGAAAGCTAAAAGGCAAAAAGCCGCAAAAAGCTTCACTCTGCACGACGGCCCTCCATACGCCAACGGCAACATCCACATCGGACACGCGCTAAACAAAACCCTAAAAGACATCATCTTAAAAACGCACTATTTCTTCGGCGAAAACGTGAGATTTACGCCTGGCTGGGACTGCCACGGGCTACCGATCGAGCAGCAAGTCGAGGTAAAACTGGGCGATAAGAAAAAAAGTCTGAGCAAAACGCAAATCCGCGAGCTTTGCCGAGAACATGCCAGAGAATTTATCGGCGTGCAAAAGGAGAGCTTTAAACAGCTAGGCGTCGCTAGCGACTGGGACGATCCGTATCTGACGATGAAATTTAAATTTGAAGCCGAAATTTACAAAACGCTTTGCAAAGTCGCCAAACGCGGACTTTTGATCGAGCGAAGCAAGCCGGTGTACTGGAGCTGGGCGGCTAAAAGCGCTCTAGCAGAAGCCGAGGTCGAGTACGAGGACAAAGAAGACTACAGCATCTACGTCGCGTTTAAGCTAGGCGAAGAAGCTGCGGCGAAAATAGGCGCAAAAGACGCCAGCGCGGTTATCTGGACGACCACGCCTTGG
>CALIWP010000036.1 GCA_938046705.1 uncultured Campylobacter sp.
TGCTTTATAAAAAATTTTCAAAGCTCTAATATAAGTGTTTAAAAAATATTAAAGTAAAAATCTGATAGCATTAGCTTTATCAATTAATACTAATATTTAAATTAGTATTAAGAAATGATAATTTATTTCAAATTTCTTAGGAGGGCTCATGACCGGGCTTATAGAAGGTTTTTTGGGAAAACGGTCGGACGACAAAAAAAGTCGCACTCCAGCCGCTTGGGATAGATGGCAAAGTATTACAGGGTTTATTTTGGCCTGTTTTATATTGTGCCATATGGTTTTTACTTCTACTATACTACTTGGCAAAGACGCATTTAACGCTGTCGTAGGGTTTGCGGAGGCTAAATTTTTATTCGGCGAGGCTACATGGTGGATCACTAACGTCATAGCTGCGGTAATATTTGCCATTTTTATCGCTCATGCATTTTTAGCTATGAGAAAATTTCCAGCAAACTACAGACAATATCTAATGTTTAGAGGCCACAAAGACCGCATGAAGCACCTTGACACTACGCTTTGGTGGTTTCAGTTTTTAACCGGTTTTGCTCTATTTTTCGCAGCTAGCGCGCACCTAGTCGATATAATATTTGGCGGACACATTACTGCCGATAAATCAGCGGCCGCATTTCATCAACTAGAAATTTTCTACTTCGCTTTACTCGTATTTATGGTTGTTCACGCTAGCGTGGGAATGTACCGCCTATACGTAAAATGGATAAGCATCGACGGAGTAAACAAACAAGAGATGTTCGCAAAAAGAAATAAAGCCAAAACTGCGATATTTGCGGTCTTTGGAGTGCTCGCGGTCATCGCGCTGATCGCTGATTTCGTGTGGATCAGTCTTTAGGAAAAGGAGCTTTGAAAAATGAACGTAAAATACTATGACGCATTAGTTATCGGAGGCGGTCTAGCGGGTCTGCGAGCTGCCGTTGCCGCAGGAGAAAAAGGGTTAAGTACAGTAGTTTTAAGCCTAATCCCGGTTAAGCGCTCGCACTCTGCGGCTGCGCAAGGCGGCATGCAAGCCTCTTTGGGAAATTCAAAAATGAGCGAAGGCGACAACGAGGACGTACACTTTGCAGACACCGTAAAAGGTAGCGACTGGGGCTGTGACCAACAAGTTGCACGTATGTTTTGCCAAACTGCTCCAAAAGCGATCCGCGAGCTAGCCGCCTGGGGCGTGCCTTGGACTCGTATCACAAAGGGCGAGAGAAGCGCTATCATCAACGCTCAAAAAACGACTATCGTAGAAAAAGAAGAGGTCCACGGACTCATCCACTCTCGCGACTTTGGCGGAACTAAAAAATGGAGAACATGCTTTACGGCGGACGCCACCGGTCACACTATGCTTTTTGCCGTAGCAAACGAAGCTCTAAAACATAACGTCGAAATCCACGACAGAAAAGAAGCTATCGCGCTAATCCACGCAAACAACCGCTGTTACGGCGCGATCGTTCGCGATCTAGTTAACGGCGAGATCACGGCATACGTCGCAAAAGGCACGCTGATAGCTACGGGCGGCTACGGCAGGGTTTATAAACACACTACAAACGCCGTAGTTTGCGAGGGTATCGGCGCGGCCATCGCACTTGAGACGGGCGTAGCGCAACTAGGAAATATGGAAGCGGTGCAGTTTCACCCGACTCCGATCGTTCCAAGCGGTATCTTGCTAACGGAAGGTTGCCGCGGCGACGGCGGAATTTTACGCGACGTAGACGGATATCGCTTTATGCCTGATTATGAGCCTGAGAAAAAAGAACTAGCTAGCCGCGACGTCGTAAGCCGCCGCATCATGGAGCATATCCGCGCAGGCAAGGGCGTACCTAGCCCATACGGATATCACGTTTGGCTAGATATCTCGATCCTAGGACGCGAGCATATCGAGAAAAACTTACGCGACGTTCAAGAAATTTGCGAAATCTTTAACGGCATCGATCCTGCCGACACCGAAGTATATACCGACGAGAACGGACGACAGCGCGGTAAAGGTTGGGCGCCGATCCTACCTATGCAGCACTACTCTATGGGCGGCATCAAAACTAAGCCTACAGGCGAGAGCCCGACACTAGCTGGTCTATTTAGCGCCGGCGAGGCTGCGTGCTGGGATATGCACGGATTTAACCGTCTAGGCGGCAACTCCGTTTCAGAAACCGTCGTCGCGGGCATGATCGTGGGCGATTATTTTGCCGACTACTGCGGTAAGCACGAGATCGAGATAAATACCGCTGATATCGAGAAATTCGTTAAAAAAGAGGAAGACTACCTAAAGAGCCTAGTCGAAAAAGAGGGCAAATTTAACGTATTTGAGATCAAAAACAAGATGAAAGACATCATGTGGGAGCACGTGGCGATCTTTAGAACCGGCGAAGGTCTAGCCGTAGCGGTAAAAGAGCTAGAAGAGCTTTATAAGCAATCTTTGGACGTTAAAGTCACCAACAAGGCGCTATTTGGTAATCCTGAGCTTGAGGAAGCCTACCGCGTACCAAAGATGCTAAAACTAGCCCTTTGTATCGCAAAAGGCGCGCTTGATCGCACCGAGAGCCGCGGAGCGCACTGCCGCGAGGACTATCCGAAACGCGACGACCTAAACTGGCTAAACAGAACTCTAACTAGCTGGAAAGAGGGCGATACGCTACCGACTATCGTGTATGAGCCGCTTGATATTATGAAAATGGAAATTCCGCCGGCATTCCGCGGATACGGAGCTAAGGGTAACATCATCGAGCACCCGGACAGCGCCGTACGCCAAGCGCAGGTCGATGAGATCCGCGCCAAAATGGAAGCCGAAGGCAAAGGCAGATACGAGATCCAAGAAGCGCTAATGCACTATGATCTTCAGCCTAAATATAAAGCACCAAACGAAAGAGCAGGAATAGGATATGAGTAGAAAAATAACCATAAAAGCATTTAAATATAATCCGTTGAGCAAAATTTCAAAGCCGCATTTCGCGACCTACGAGCTAGAAGAGACTGATGGTATGACATTGTTTATCGCGTTAAATATGATTCGCGAGAAATTTGACCCAGATCTTAGCTTTGACTTCGTTTGTCGTGCTGGAATTTGTGGAAGTTGTGGCATGCTTGTAAATGGTAAGCCAAGATTAGCTTGTAGAACTCTTACTAAGGATTTTGAAAGTGGAGTAATTGAGCTTATGCCTTTACCGGTATTTAAGCTACTAAAAGACTTAAGCGTAGACACCGGCAACTGGATGAACGCGATGAGTAAGCGCGTGGAGAGCTGGATACACACCGACCACGAGACCGATATCTCTAAGCTTGAGGAAAAGGTTGAGCCTGAAGTAGCGCAGGAAGTATTTGAGCTTGACCGCTGCATCGAGTGCGGTATCTGCGTGGCTGCGTGCGGTACGGCTATCATGAGGCCTGATTTCATCGGTGCGGTCGGACTTAACCGCGTAGCTAGATTTAAAATCGACGCGCTTGATAAACGAACCGACGAGGACTTTTACGAGCTTATCGGCGATGATGACGGCGTGTTTGGCTGTATGACTTTGCTAGGCTGCGAGGATAACTGCCCTAAACACCTCCCGCTACAAAGTAGGATCGCGTATATGCGCAGAAAGATGGCTGTAATAAAGTAGCCAAGGGGTCGTGAGACCCCTTTTTAAATTTAACTTCAAATTTTACTTTTATCTCTATTTTACTTCTCTCAAATTTTAGCGTCAAATTTGTTTTTTAATTTGGTTAAATTTGTTCAAATTTAATGATGCTTGTAGTATTTAAGTTTTTCAAAATATGCGTATATACGAAAAATTCAAATTTAGCTTAAATTTGAATTTGATTACGGCGTCTTTGATTTCTCGTTTAAATTTAAAAAATGGGTTGCCTACAGTAAATTCAGCAATGGCTTTGTTTTTTATGTTATTTTGAGCTAGTCATGCATGCTTATAAACAGGCGTCAAATATTATAATGAAGCAAGAGAGAGTTTAGGACTCATACTTTTTTGGGATATTGTGACAGTAATTGACGGTGCATAAAAACGATAAATGGTGGAAGCGAGGGGGATCGAACCCCTGTCCAAAAACAAACCGATTACGGCCTCTACACGCTTAGCAAAAGTGAAAATTTCATCTAAAAGGGCTCACTTTCCAAAACCTTATTTTAGACTAAGACAAGATTTCGGCTAGCAGCTCGTCAGGCTGCCAACCTACGCTAGCTGGGGTTACTCGCCGTTATCTTAGCTAGTATCGGACTAGGCGAGGCTCAACTGAACTTACGCAGCTTTAGCGTAAGCAGGAGCGTAGTTAACGTTGTTTGCGTTTAAATTTATTTGAGCTTTTTACGCTCTGCTCAAAGCGACGTGCCACCGTGACCGCTCTGCTCCTGTCGAAGCCAAGTCGCTCCCGTAAGAATTAGACTAAATTTAGCCTCTTTTAAAGGTTGTGGATTATATTATTTTTTGTATTTTTTGTCAAACGTCTAGTTTTTGGGGAATTTTTACGATATTGGCGTCCAACGGACTGAAAAACTCAGCATCGTTTTCTATATCGTTTTTGTATCTGCTAAACTGATCGCTCAATAAAAGCAGCCAGTCTACGAAGTCATCGTTTGCGGGTCCTTGTAGATCCCTTGCTTCGCCGCAAATTTCCTCGGCTAAAGTAGTTAATTTTAATATAGGATCAAGCTTCATAAAGCCTGCGGCAGACTTAATATTATGAAAAATTCTAAAAAGCTCGCCGATATAGCCACTATACCTATCCGGCCTGGTGAGCCCTATGATGAGCGGTTCCATCAGATCGCACATCAAGGAGTAATGCGACAAAAACTCCTCCACGATGTCGTAAGAGTAGTCTATCTCGAGGCTTTTTAGTATTCCCATTTATTTTCCTTAAAACTATTATCGTGATTGTAACATTTTTTTGATAAAATTAAAAATAAAATACCTAAATTTAAGGAGGAATTTATGTTAAAAAATGATAAAAAAGTTACAATTTATGATATAATTAACAAAAAGGGTTTAGAGCCCATCGTTATGATCACGGCTTATGACGCTCTTTTTGCGCGGCTTTTTGATAATTACGTCGATATTATTTTGGTCGGCGACAGTCTAAATATGAGCTTTAACGGCAAAAAAGACACCCTTAGCTTAAAAATGGACGACGCGCTTTATCACGTTAAGGCTGTTTTGCAGGGTGCAAAGCATGCTTTTGTCGTTGCCGATATGCCCTTTGGTAGCTATCAGGACGAAAAATCCGCGCTAAAAAACGCGACCAAATTTATCAAAGCAGGCGCGGACGCCGTCAAATTTGAAGGCGGTCTAAAAGCCGCTCCTATCGTAAAAAGGCTCGTGGGCGAGGGTATAAACGTGATGGCTCACATCGGGCTCATGCCTCAGTTTGTGCGAAACGAGGGCGGCTACAAGATAAAAGGACGCAGCGAGGCTGACGAAGCGCGCTTGATCGACGAGGCAAAAGCGCTTGAGCGTGCTGGAGCGTTCTCGGCCGTGGTCGAGGGTACGTTAAGTCCAGTTGCCACAAAGGTCGCAAAAAGCGTGCAGATGCCTATCATCGGTATCGGCGCGGGTGCCGACGTAGACGGACAGGTGCTCGTGTGGAGCGATATGCTCGGATTTTTCGACGAGTTTAAGCCTAAATTCGTAAAGCGCTATCTCGACGGCGCAAATTTGGTACGAACGGCGGTAGAAACTTACACCCGCGAAGTTAGAGAAAAGACCTTCCCGAGCGAGGAGTTTGAGTATAAAATTTAGCTTGTTTAGCTAAATCTAGTCGGCGGGGCAAATTTGATCATCCGGCAAACGACGGCAAATTTAAGCCTTAGGCGTTAAATTTGACGAACAGAGGTTGGTTTAAAATTTACCCGTTCCTCGTCAAATTTGACGGGCAAATTTAGCTATCAAAACAAGACTGGATTGAAAACGAGGAGCGAGTTTTGAAAATTTTATTGATTTTAGCGGCGTTTTTTAGCGCGCTAACGGCTTCAAATCCGAATTTTGGGCTAGGCATCGACAGTCTTGGCGAGCAAAATGAGCAAGCGCAGAACGAGAGGCGATTTTCTAAGCGCGAAGAGGCCGCGAGGCAGGCGATCGAAAATGCCGACTATGACGCAGCTTTTAAGATTTTATCGCCGCTTTGCCAGGAGGGTGACGCGATGAGCTGCGCGGCGCTGGGCAGTATGCATTTTAGCGGGCTAGGGGCCGAGAAAAGCAACGAAAAAGCCGAGCTTTTCTTTGAAAAATCGTGCGAGCTGGGAAACGGCACGGGGTGCTTTGATCTGGCGCTTTTAAACGTCAAGGAAGTTTTTGGCGCCAAGGATGAAAATAAAATATTTCGCCTCTACGAAAAAGGCTGCGAGCTAGGCTCTGAAGCGGCTTGCAACAACCTCGGCCTCATCTACGAATCACAAAACGATCTCAAAAAATCCATAAATTTATACGCCAAAGCGTGCAGAAAATTTGACGGTGCTGGCTGCTACAACTACGGCAGGATGATGCACGAGGGTCTTGGAGCGGAGCGCGATCTAGCAAGCGCGCACAAGGCCTTTGACACCTCGTGCTACATGAAAAACGCGCTTGGCTGCTATGCTCTTGGCTACGTTTATGAGCACGCGCAGGGTGTGGAGTTCGCGGTTTATGACGCGTACGACGGATATTCGCGCGCTTGCAAGCTCGGCAACGACGACGGCTGCAGGGCTCTGGGCTTTGAAAACTACGAGAAAAATATCGAAATTTACGAAAAATTCGAGTCTATCGCGGAGGGTTGTAAATTTGGCAACGATAGCGACTGCAAGCTTTTAAAGGCAAGGATAGCGGAGTTTTAAGCTTGGGTTGGGCTGATTTTCTCGTCAAATTTAAGCTGATTTTTGAGATTTATCCGCTTCGGCCAGGCGGATAAATTTGAGCTTTGTTCGGTTTTAAAACCCTATCTTTACGGCGCTAAATTTGACGCTACCGTCTTAAATTTGGCTTTTTTGCTCAAATTTAATCACCTTCTATCCCAAATTTACCGCTGAACGCCGAGTTAAATTTGAACAAAGCCCAAAGCCAAAACTTACCCAAAATTTTGTAAAATGCGGCAAATTTACGAAAAACAGAGCCGAAAAAATGGATAGAATAGTCGAAATAGAAAAAATAAGCTTTGAGAACGATTTTGAGGTGTCGCTACGCCCAACGCGCTTTGAGGATTACATCGGACAGGAAAAGATCAAGCAAAATTTAGGCGTCTTTATAAAGGCTGCCAAAAAGCGCGGCGAGTGTCTAGACCACGTGCTTTTCTACGGGCCTCCGGGCCTTGGTAAGACGACTCTGGCGCACATCATCGCAAACGAAATGGGCGTGAGCATCAAGATGACGGCCGCACCCATGATAGAAAAAAGCGGCGATCTGGCGGCGGTACTGACAAATTTACAAGAGGGCGACGTGCTTTTTATCGACGAGATACACCGCCTAAGCCCAGCTATCGAGGAGGTGCTCTACCCTGCGATGGAGGACTTTAGGCTAGATATCATCATAGGCTCAGGGCCGGCCGCCCAAACTATCAAGATAGACTTGCCAAAATTTACGCTTATTGGCGCAACGACGCGTGCTGGCATGATCTCAGCGCCTTTAAGGGACCGCTTCGGGATGGACTTTAGGCTGCAGTTTTACACAAGCAGCGAGCTAAGCCGTATCGTACAGATCGCCTCAGCCAAGCTTGGCAAAGAGTGCGACAAAAACGCCTCGCTTGAGATCGCCAAACGCTCACGTGCCACGCCAAGGATCGCTCTTAGACTATTAAAGCGTATCCGCGACTTTGCCGAGGTAAATGACGAGCTAATCATCAGCCACGAGCGCGCAAAAGAGGGGCTTAACGCGCTTGGTGTAAATTCGCTTGGATTTGACGAGATGGATATTAGGTATTTAGAAATTTTGATGCAAGCAAGGCGCCGTCCTATGGGTCTTAGTACGATCGCTGCGGCACTTAGTGAGGACGAGGGCACGGTTGAGGACGTCATCGAGCCATATTTGCTTGCAAATGGCTTTATCGAGCGCACAGCAAAGGGCAGGATCGCTAGTGCGAAGTGCTTTGAGACCTTTAACGTAAAGATTGATATCGAAAAAGGGCTTTTTGAGTAGCGAAATTTAAATTTGGAGCAAAAATGGGCGAGCCACATCTTTGTCCTAAGTGCAAGCAAAGGACGATTTACTTTGATGGGATCTGCTATGATTGCAGGCAAAAAGAGAAGCTGGAGTTTTATGAAAATTTAAGCAAAGATGAGATCAAACAAAAGCTAAAAAATGTCCTAGCGCATATAGACGAGATAGGTAAATACGGTGAAATTTACAGCGATCTTGTCTATATTTTCTACCTACATGGCATTTGCGACGAGCAGATCATAAGAGAAGTGACCAAGCAGGGCGAGTACTATCCATTTGAAATTTACAAAAACACCCCAAGTGACGTGAGAGATGAGCTCATAAATAGTCTAAATGGCGCTGAAAATATCGTAAAAATAAATCACATCCTTTGCGCACTTGCATGGCAGGGCGATGAGGTGGTGAGGGAGCTATTTTTTAAGCTCTATAATGCGCCAAAGCCTTGGAAGGCAAAGCTTCACGTCGATACTGATGCATACGCTCAGGTTGCTGGCTGGAGCTTTGATGAGAGTGGTAAGAGAAGAAGCCTAGTTTTTGGTAGGTGTTTTACATGTGGGCCAAGCCAAAACGTAGACGCAAGCATTAAATTTAAAGCACTAAGCGATGAAAAATGTAAATTTTGTAGCGGTGAGATGCTGGAATTTATCATCAAAAAAGAGAGTCTAAAGCGACTTGGACTAGAGCTAAAAAACGATGCTGTGCTTAAATTTTGCCCAACATGCGTTGGCCTTGTGCAGTACTTTTGCCAAAATGATGGTAATATCGTGCAAACAGAGGTAGTAGGCGAGGGTGATAGCGAAGATTATTTAAGAGATGCTGTGGCAACGCTCGATGGGCAAAATTTCGAGCTAGCCAGCGAGGTTTGCGCTCACTACTCATATATGATAGATAGTGAAATTTTGCTTGGCGGATATCCGCAGTGGCTGCAAGACACCGAGCATCTAGCCTGCCCAAAATGTGCTAAAACGATGAAATATCTAGCGCAAATTCCTTTTGGTGCTTTGGCGGATGTCGAGGGCACGATCTATATGCAAATTTGTGATGAGTGCGAGGTCGTCGGAGCAAATTTTCAATGCACATAGCTCCAAAAATAGGTGATATCTTCGCTGTAAAACTAAAAAGAAATGAGCTTTATTTTGTTGCTCAAATTTTAAATAACGGTGACATGCTAAAATGCCCAAAGCCTAGCCACGCTTGCTATCTTTGCAAGCTTGATGGCAAAGAGCTTGAGCAAATTTGTGAAGCAAATGAGCAGCTTTGATAAATTTGCTATAATAATCCCATTTTAAGGGAGCAAGATGAATAACAGACTATTTTTTGGAATTTTTGCATTTTGTGCGTTAGCTTTGGTGGTCTATCTTTTTAAACCATATCTGCTTGATATTTTTATCGCTGCACTGCTTGCTGTCGCGGTTTCAAATGTCCAAATCGCATTTTTATCGCTCACTAAAAACCGCAAGACGCTTTCATCGGCGCTTACCACGTCGGTGCTTCTTTGCTTATTTATCGCCCCACTTCTTTATGCGGTAGTTGAGATCGCAAAATACGCGGCTGGCTTTGATATAAACAATGTCACAAAGACTATCGAATTTATCAAAAATTATGATTTTAGGATGCCTGAGTCGATAAATTTTTTAGAGCCAAAGATAAAAGAATTTATCGGCGGACTTGATATTAAAATGCTTTTTTCTCAACTTGCGACAAATCTTGCAAGTCTAGGTAAGTTAAGCCTTAAATTTGGTGTTGATATGATCATTATCTTGGTCTTTTTCTTCTTTTGCAATCTTTATGGCAATGAACTAATCAGCTATCTAAAATATGCGCTTCCGCTAAAGCAAGATGATACAGAGTCTATTTTAAGCGAAGTTGGTAACGTGATGAGCGTCGTTTTTTATTCAACCATTGCAAATATGATAATCCAAGGCTTTTTATTTGCTATTATCACAAGCTTTTACGGCTATGACGGCGTGTTAACTGGCATCTTTTTTAGCTTTGCTTCACTCATCCCAGTCGTTGGTGGTATTTTGGCATGGGGGCCTATTAGCATTTATGAGTTTGCAAATGGCAACACAGCAGCAGCGATAACTATCGCAATTTATACGATCGTAGTGATCTCATTTGCAGCTGATACGCTTTTAAAACCACTTGTTATTAAATTTATAAACTCGAAGCTGGTTAAAATACCAACAAAAATAAATGAACTTCTTATATTTTTTGCGATGCTTGCAGGTATCACGACATTTGGGTTTTGGGGCGTGATCCTTGGACCAGCGATCGTGACATTTTTTATCTCGACTATCAAGCTTTATACGCTTTTAAGAGAGAGAAATTTTGTATAAAAATAGGAACAAATATGATCTATGAAGATAAATTTATAAAAATCGAGCGTGAAGACAATGAACTTCCATGGATAAAAATTTTTACCATTAAGCCATTTCGTGAGCTAAGCGATTGCGATGAAGCGAGTAGGACAAGGCTATTTGAAGCGATGCTTATAAGCGAAAAGGCGATGCTTGAGTTTTATAAACCAACTAAGATAAATATCGCTAGTTTTGGTAACTATGTGCCACACGTGCATATTCATGTTATTGCTAGATTTAGTGATGACGCATTTTTTCCAGATAGTGTTTGGGCTAATCCAAAAAGAAAAAGTGAGCTTGTGTTGCCAGAATTTGATAAATTTGCAAAATTTTTAGAAGAAAAGTTAAGGGCTAGTTTTGAATAAATATAAAAAATATTTTAATTTCTATATCGTTTTTATCTTTATCATAGTACTTGGAGGGCTTTTTTACTTTCTTTACAGCTCTTATATGGCTGAAAAGATGCAAAATAATATGCGAGTCTTTTTTGATTACCAGGTAAAACAGCTTAATAAAAGCATAGATGATGAGAAATTTTCATCAATGGCGATCTCTATCTTGCTTGCTCAAAATGAGTCTATACAAATGTGCTTGCTAGGGCAAAGTCGCGATGAATGTATAAAAAATATCGAAAATTTAACCAAAACCCTTGGCGCAGCATCGATGTATAACAACATTAAGCTTCATATTTATGATAAAGATCTAAAAAGCTATGTAAGGAGTTGGGATCTAAACAGATATGGCGATATGATCGCTAGTAGTAGGTTTTTAGTGCAAGAGTCAAGGCATCAAAACAAGCCCATGGTTGGCATCGAGGCGTGGTATGCTGGAACGCATATAAGGGCTGTCTCAAACGTAATACGTGATGGTAAAATTATTGGCAACATCGAGGTTTTGTTAAATTTTGACTCACTTGGAAATTATTTTAAAAAGCAAGGAATTGATCTATTTGTTCTTTTGGCAAAAGATAAGATGCCTTCACGTAAAAGCATTCCAAGTGATCAAATTTTAAATGATTATTACATCGAAAATTTAAGCAGTGCAAATTTAAATATAGTAGGTTTTTTGCGTGATATTAATTTTAAAGAATATGAATTTTACGTTTATAAAACACACTACTTTTGCGTGGTGCCACTAATAGACGCTAGCAACACACAAATAGGCTATTATGTGCTTCATGTAAATACCAATGAAAAAGAGCGAAATATTTCACAAAATTATTTTGAGTCAGAAGAGCTTTTTTAATTTAAGCTATTTAATAAAATTTTTATTTGTATTTTAGATAGAAATGGTGGAAGCGAGGGCTACCATATTTAAAATAAAAATACCTATAATATAGGATATTAGAAAGATTTTTTATTTTTAATATCCGTAAAAATATCCGTTTATTTTTTATCGTATAACTTTATAAAATTTAGGAAAATATTATCTACCCTTTTTTAATTAAAAAAGGATAATAAATGAACCTATCTCCTGAACTATATCT
>CALIWP010000037.1 GCA_938046705.1 uncultured Campylobacter sp.
CAAAGCAGCTAATAATGTACCTCTTGTAAATATAGAAGCACCAGATAAAAATGGAACATCACATAATGTGTATAAGGATTACAATGTAGATGGAAAAGGGGTAATTTTAAATAATTCAAAAGATTATTTTATCGCGCTACTTGATCTAAATTTGCCAGACGCGCCAAACGGAGAAATCGTGGACTACGTTATCTCAAAAGGTCTGCCCAGTATCGTGCTAACGGGCAGTATAGATGACGCCACCAGAGAGAGTTTTATTCATAAAGATATCGTGGACTACGTCTATAAAGGCAATATGGACGATATAAATTATATATTTCAGATCATAAATCGCCTAAGCAAAAATAGGCAATATAAAGTAATGATCGTCGAGGACTCGGTTCCTTTTAGAAATAGTCTTAAAAAAATCCTAACTAGCCTTCAGTTTCATGTATTTACCGCCGCTCACGGCGAGGAGGCTATGAGTTATTTTGCCGATAATCCAGATATCAGGCTTGTCGTTTGTGACTATAGGATGCCGGTAAAAGACGGCCTCGAGGTACTAAAAGAGATAAGGGCCGCGGGCGATAAAAATCAAATCGGCGTTTTGATGATGACGAGTCCGAGCGAAAACGTAAACGGCGCGATATTTTTGAAAAACGGCGCGAATGATTTTATTGCAAAACCTTTTGTAAAAGAGGAGCTTATCTGTAGGGTAAATAATCTAATCGAAGCGATGGAAAATATAAATCAAATCGCTGATTTTGCCAATAAAGACTTCCTAACCGGCGTTTATAATAGAAGATATTTTTATGACGACATGAACGAATACGTAGCTTATGCCGAGGAGCGCGCCGAGCCTTATGCGGTGGCGATACTAGATATCGATCACTTTAAAGAGATAAATGACGCCTGCGGCCACGATAGCGGCGACAGGGTGCTAAAAACGCTAGCCAAAAAACTAATCGACGAGACCAAAAATGGCGATTTGATAGCAAGATTTGGCGGTGAAGAATTTTGTATCGTGCTAAAAAACGTCTCAAATGAGGAGGCGGTTAAATTTTTCGTAAATTTAAGGGCAAACATCGCAAGCTGTAATGTTCAGCTGAAAAAAGAGCAGAAAAATTTTACTGTTTCTATCGGAGTGGCTTTTAGTAGGAGCGATTATAAGCTAGATGAGCTTTTGGAGCTTGCCGACGAGGCTCTTTATAGAGCTAAGCAAAACGGTCGAAATAGGGTGGAAATAGCCTAATGATAATAGACACGCACTGTCATTTGGACGATGAAAGCTTTGATAACGATCTGGTAAAAGTTATCGCAAATGCCCGAGAAAACGGTGTCGGCGGAGTGCTGATACCGGGTGCTGATATTAATGATTTACCAAAAGCGGCTAAAATAACCCGCGAATTTGAAAATGTATTTTTTGCCGTCGGAGTTCATCCGTATGATAAGGATGGATTTGACAAGGACGTGCTTTATAAATTTGCAAAAGACGAAAAGTGCGTTGCTGTAGGCGAGTGCGGGCTTGATTGCTTCCGCTTGCCTAAGGACGAAAACGAAAAAGAGCTTGAAAAAGCGGAACAAAAGCGCGTATTTAGAGCGCAGCTTGATATGGCGGTAGAGTTAAATTTGCCGGTTATTTTGCATATTAGAGATGCAAACGAAGATAGTTTTAATATCTTAAAAGAGTACGCAAGTAGATTGGTCGGAGCGGTTTTGCACTGCTATAACGCTTCGCCTTTGCTTCTAGAGCTTGCTAAAATGGGCGAATTTTATTTTGGTATCGGTGGAGTTTTGACGTTTAAGAACGCGAAAAATTTGGTTCAAATTTTGCCCCAAATCCCGCGAGATAGGTTGCTACTTGAAACCGATGCGCCGTATCTGACGCCCGAGCCTTTTAGAGGTAAAAGAAACGAGCCTGCTTTTACGCGGTTGGTTGCGGCAAAGATGGCTGAGATTTTAAATTTAAAAGAAGAAGAGGTAATGCAAATAACTACGAAAAACGCGAAGAAAATTTTTATGAAATTTAACACGTAATCAAGGAGAAAAATGAAAATCTTTAGAGTAATAATGCTGTGTCTAGCATGTACGGGGTGGCTTTTTGCGACCGCGGCTAGCAGCGACGCAGAGCAAACCCAAAAGATGATATTAAAAGAATTCGACATAGACGCTAAATTTTTACAAAGCTCTCACTACGCTTCTATAAAAAATTCCATTAAAGATAGTAAAAGAAAAGAGTTTATAGATACCGTCAAAGGCGGCTATAAACATATCCCAATGCTTCAAAAGATTATAAAAGACTCAGGTATACCAGAGTCGTTTTTATATCTTGCTATGACGGAGTCCGGTTTTTCAAATCACATAGTTTCTAGCAAAAAAGCCATCGGAATTTGGCAGTTTATGGAGTCTACGGCAAAACTTTATGGTCTTAGAGTCGATAAATATACCGACGAGCGAAAAGACCCGATGGCGGCTACCGTTGCAGCTACAAAATACCTACAGAGTCTAAAAAATGACTTTGGTAAATGGTATCTTGCGATGATGGCTTACAACTGCGGCGACACTAGATTAAGGGAAGGTATTAAAAAAGCCGGAACTACCGATCTGGCAACATTGCTAGACGATAAAAAAAGCTATATTCCAAAAGAAACTAAAAATTTTGTTAAGAAAATTTTAGTCATTGCGCATATAGCAAAAGAGCAGGAAAATTTGCTGGCTAAAACGCAGGCCTTAAGTGGAACGAAAGGCATAGAACTATCAAAGATAGATGTCCCCGGTGGTACAACGCTAATGGAGGTAGGAGACAGCATAGGTCTTAGTCTAAAAAAGATGAAGGAGTACAATATGCATCTAAAATTTGTCTATACTCCGCCTACAGAAAAACCTTATTATCTTTATATTCCATTAAATAAAAAGAAAATGTTTAGCGATAATTTCGAAGTAGCGCAAAATAGAAAATTTGAAATTTATACTGCCAAAGAGAACGATACGCTACTAACTATAGCGGAAAAAACCGGCGTAAATCATAAGATCATAAAAGAGTACAACGGACTTGCTTCAAACGAGATCAAGCCTAGTCAAAAGCTAGTCATCCCAAGTGAGCAAAACATAAACTATCTAGCCGAGTATATGGTAAAAAGCGGCGATACGCTCGGAGAAGTTTCACAGAAATTTGACGTAGCGCTTGAGGATTTAAAAGAAGCCAATACTCTTATGAGCTCAAACAGCTCGATTGGAGCCAAACTTGCCGCAACCGAGTAGGGCTAAATTTATATTTTTTAGTCTATTTTTCGTATTTTTTATGAGCGGCTGTTCGTTCTTGACCTCGCCTTCCGGCGGGATTACCGCTAGCGGCGGCTCAAAAAAGAGCGGCAAAATAAACAGTTCAAAAGGTGTGCATGAAGCAACCATGCGCCCGTATACCATAAATGGAAAAACTTATTATCCGACCGTAGTCAAGGTCGGTGATAGGGCTAGCGGTATAGCCAGTTGGTACGGTCCGGATTTTCACGGTAAAAAGACGTCAAACGGTGAGACTTACGATATGCATGCTATGACGGCGGCGCATAAGACTCTGCCGATGAACACTATGGTGCGCGTGACGAATATAAAAAACGGTAAAAACATCATCGTGCGTATAAACGACCGAGGCCCTTTCGTGGCAGGTCGCGTGATAGATTTGTCAAAAACCGGCGCGGTTAAGCTTGATGTATTTAACGCCGGCACGGCCCCCGTTTTACTAGAGGTCGTTGGCTTTAACGGCAACGTCGGCGGAGCTGTTGTAGCATCCTCTCAGCCTAGCTCAAAACAACCTAGCGGCTCGCTAAAAACGAGCACTCAAACTAAGACGCAACCGCAACAACAGTCTTTTGTCGGCGGTATTTTTATGGTGCAAATCGGCGCGTTTAAAAATTTAAGTGGCGCAAACGCTCATAAACGGCAGCATGCTGGACAATACGGCAACGGTGCCTATGATACTGTCATAAAGTCCTATGATCTTGACGGCGGTAAAATTTACAGGGTATTTATAAGCGGCTTTAGAAGTGAAGAGGAAGCAAAAGACTTCATAAGCGCAGGGCATATCTCGGGCGCATTTTTCGTGAGGGAATAAGATGCAAAGAAAGACAAAAGAGACGGATATCAGCCTAGAGCTTGAAATTTACGGCAGTGGCAAATCCGAGATAAGCACTGGCATAGGATTTTTTGACCACATGCTTGAGGCCTTTTGCAAGCATGCGCTTTTTGATATGAAGCTTGTCTGCAAGGGCGATTTGCACGTGGATTTTCATCACAGCGTTGAGGACGTGGGTATCGTTATCGGGCAGGCTTTGCGCGAGAAAATTTATCCGATTAGCGGAGTCGAGAGATTTGGTGAAGCAACGGTGGTTATGGATGAGGCAGCGGTAAACTGTGCCCTTGATCTCTCAAATCGCCCGTTCTTGGTCTACGAAAGCATAAGCGATGGCAAAGTCGGCGAATTCGACATAGAGCTAGCGAATGAGTTTTTCCAGGCTCTAGCATTTAATGCCGCAATCACCTTGCATATCGCTAAAATCCGCGGACGAAACTCTCATCATATTTTGGAGGCGAGCTTTAAAGCCTGTGCCGTCGCGCTAAGAAGAGCTCTAGCCAAAAACGCTAGAGTCGGCGTGCCTAGCACGAAAGGCGTGCTATGATAGAGATTATATTTTTAGACGTCGACGGGTGCCTAACCGACGGTAAGATCGTTTATAGCCCAAACGGCGACGAGCTTAAATTTTTTGACGTTAAGGATGGATACGCTATCGAGAGCTGGCTAAAGCTCGGTAAAAAAGTCGCGATCATCACTGGCAGAAGCTCGCCTATCGTCGAAAAAAGGGCGCAGGATCTAAAGATAACGCACGTCTATCAAGGCATTAGCGATAAATTTGAAACCGCAAAACAGATACTTAAATTTGAAGGACTCGAGTTTGAAAATGCAGCAGCAATAGGTGACGATTACAACGACTACAAGCTACTAAAAAGCGTCGGATGGAGCTTTAAGCCAAAAAACGCGATCAAAGAGCTTGAAGTAAGAACGAGGCTCAACTATAAAGGCGGCAACGGCGCGGTGCGCGAGATGATAGAGATACTTATCCGCAGCGAGGGCTTAATGCAAGAGTGGGCTAAGCGTTGGTTATAAGGATTTTTTACCTAGTCGTCAGCGTTTTTAGCGTGGCGATGGTTTATTTGGCGATTGAGGAGCCTTACTATAGCGAGCTATTAAAGGGTGGCGAAGTGACTACAAACATGCAGATGAACGCAGTCACTGACTACGAGATGAATGCTACTGTAGTAAATGCTAGATATGAAGCCGATACGTGGAATAGATACTCCGAATTTGACGAATTTATCAAATTTAGAGCGGAAATTTTTAAAGATAACAAAGAGCATAACGTGAGCTCCGATAAAGCGTTTTATAACGGCGGTCGAATTATACTTAAGGGTAACGCGCGCTATGTAAATAATGAAAATTTGACCTTTTTATCAGACGAGGTCATTTATAGTACCGCAACAAAAGTAGCTACTACGCAAACGCCTTTTACGCTAACGAAAAACGAAGATAAAATAGTCGGCAAAGCCTTGGTTTACGACTTTGAGTTAAAAAAAGCTTATATCAAAAAGGCCTTTGCTTTGATAGAGCAAGATAGAAAAAGATAGGACGGAAAATGATAAATTTTGGTTTTAAAAAAGTGGCTTTAGTTTTGGCACTTAGCGCTTTACCGCTTTTAGCAGAGCAGGTGGAGATCACAGCGGACGAGTTTTATGCTGACGAAGGCAAACAAATAAGCGAATTTAAAGGCAATGTAAATATTAAAAAAGGCAAGGATACGCTCACTGCAAATTTGGTAGTGATATATTTCGACAAAAAGCGAAATCCGCTAAAATACGTCGCTTCTGGTAACGCCAAATTTAGAGTATTTATCAAAAATAAAACATACGACGGTAGCGGTAGCGAGCTTGTTTACGAGCCTGCGCCAAATTTATATACGATAAACGGCAACGGCTTTTTGCACGAGATAGAGACTGATAAAAAAGTCTACGGCGAAAAGATCACGGTCAATCAAAATAGCGGCACGTATAACGTAAATAGCGGCAAAAAAGAGCCGGTCAAATTTATATTCCAAGTCGAGGACAAAAAGTGATCCGCGTTTTAAACGCAAAATTTCTTATCTCGGCGCCCGACATCTCGCTAGCTCCGCCTGCAAACTCTAGCGAAGTGGCGTTTCTAGGGCGCTCAAATGTGGGCAAAAGTAGCCTCATAAACACTCTCGTAAACCAAAAAAGCCTAGCCAAGAGCAGCTCGACACCGGGCAAAACGCGCCTCATAAATTTTTTCGAGGTCGAGTATGCATGCGGTATCAAAAACGAGCAAGGCGAGCTAAGCGAGGAGAGGGCAAATTTGACCTTTGTCGATCTGCCTGGCTTTGGATACGCCAAAGTTGCCAAAAGTATGCATGCGCAGTGGAGAAAAAACCTCGACGAGTACCTAAAATTTAGAGCCAACATCAAGCTTTTCGTGCACCTCATCGACTCGCGCCAATTTAATATGCAAATAGATAGGGACGTAAACGACTATTTGCAAAGCTTCTTGCGCCCCGACCAAAAGATTTTAAATTTCCTCACAAAATCAGACAAGCTAAATCAAAGCCAAAAAAGCGCGGTTTTAAAGGTCTATCCGGGCGCGCATTTCGTTTCGGCGCTTAAAAAAATAGGCGTAGAAAAGGCAAACGAGCTTATATATCTAAACGCGCTGGGGCTGTAATGAAATCAAAAAGCCACAGGCAAATTTTGGCATTTTTACCATCAAATTTTCTAACTAAATTTACAAATTTAAGCGCCGCCAAAGCCAAATTTATAAATTTAGCTAAAAACATATAACAATGCAAACGAGTGCGGCAATGCGAAGATTGGGCGCAGAGAAGCGATTTTTAAAGCAGCTTGCTTGGGTTGCTTTTCTCATTTTTTATCAGAGCATAACGACCGTATTTGCGTATCTGCCGCCTCTTATCGGGATATTTTTTACCTACATGATCATGCTAACCTTGCAGAAACAAAAGACTCTCAAAGAGTTTGGCAAGGAGTGGTATTTTTGTCTATTTTACCTTACCTTTGCCGAGCAGGCGCACGGGTTTGCGCTGTTTTCAGCGGTGATCGCGTTTATGCTTTTTTATCATTTTATGTCCGATTGGCTCATCGTTACGCTAAAATCAAGAGAGCTTTTGGCGGCGGGATTCGTCGCTAGCGGCTACGTTTGGACCTGCGCGACCAGCTCTTTTATCTCATACGCGGCAAATTTGCCTATGTTAAAATTTGACTACGAGTACCTAATCTACGTCGGCGTGGAGTCTGTTTTGGCGGTAGTTTTGTTTAGGGGACGCTTATGAGGATGCGCATAGTCTTTGGCATTATATTTAGCGTCTGGGTGCTTTTGCTGGTGCGCGTTTATTATCTTAGCGTCAAATCAAACGACTTTTACGAGGAGATCGCCGAGCAAAATGCTGTAAAAACGCAGTATCTAGCTCCCGTCAGGGGGCTGATTTTAGACGCCAAAGGCCGTCCGATGGCGGTAAATCGCCTCGGCTTTTCCGTTGCTTTAAAGCCACACCTAAACGGAAAAAGGGCGGAAATTTTAGACGCCGAGCTTGCAAATTTGCAAAATTTATTCGAGGATCTAAACGTCACGAAGCTAAAGCGCGAATACGTCAAGGCCGACTCGCCTTATAACCAAGATTTTATTCAGATTATCGATTTTATGGACTACGACAAGATGATACCGCGCATCGCCGAGCTCTCGCTGCGAGAAAATTTAGAGGTCAAGCCGGCCTCCAAGCGCCACTATCCATACAATAACCTAGCCTCGCACATCATCGGCTACGTCGGCCGCGCAAATCAGCAAGACGTCGAGTCCGACCCCGTCGCAAAGCTAACCAATCACACGGGCAGAAGCGGCACGGAGCGTTTTTATAACTCTGTTTTGCAGGGGCAAGAGGGCGTGCGAAAGGTAAAAGTAAATGCGCTAAATCAGGAGGTCGAGGAGATATCCGTGAGCTATCCGCAAAGCTCGGACATCTCGCTCACGATCGACCTTGAGATGCAAAAATACATCGAGGAAATTTTCGGCGATAACGCGGGCGTTATCATCGTGATGGACGTAAGGGACGGCTCAATACTGGCTGCGGGCAGCTTCCCAGAGTATGATTTAAACCCGTTCGTTACGGGGCTATTGCAGGCTAAATGGGACGAGCTCGTTAAAAGTATCGATCACCCGTTTACAAATAAACTCGTAAACGGTCTTTATCCGCCGGGCTCGGTTATAAAAATGGGCGTAGCGATGGCGTTTTTAGATACCGGTAAGATGAACCGCTCCGACGGATATTTTTGCTCCGGCTCGTTTGAGCTTGGAGGGCGAAATTTCCGCTGCTGGAACGTCTATGGACACGGTTTTATGGATATGAACTCGGCCATCCGCGAGAGCTGCGACGATTATTTTTATAAAGGCAGCTTAAAGGTCGGCATCGACGCTATAACCCCGGTTTTAGAGCGGCTGGGTTTTGGGCAAAAAAGCGGAGTGGACCTGCCTAACGAGTTTGTCGGTATCGTGCCAGGACGCGAGTGGAAGATGCAAAAATATGCTCAGCCGTGGTATCAGGGCGAGACGCTGATCACCTCGATCGGGCAGGGTAATTTTCTCGTGACACCGATGCAGGTGGTGCGCTATACGGGCATACTAGCGACGGGGAAAAATATCGTCCCGCATTTTTTACGTAGCGTAAACGGCGAGGAGGTTAAATTTGAGCCTACCGATGATATCCTCACGCCGTTTGAGAAAAAGCAGCTGCCCTACATCCAAAAGGCGATGTATGAGGTCGTAAATCATAAAAAAGGCACCGCGAATAAATATTTTAAAGAGGCAAAGCTCACTTTAGCGGCGAAAACGGGTACCGCGCAGGTCGTGGGCATCTCGCAGGCTGAAAAAAAGCGTATGAAAGAAGAGGACATGGAGTATCTGCGCCGCTCGCACGCGTGGGTCACGACCTATGGGCCTTACGAGGAGCCTAGATATGCCGTTACCGTTATTATCGAGCACGGCGGACACGGCGGTCTGGCTGCCGGACCTCTCACGGCTAAAATCTTTAATAAGCTACTAGAAATGGGCTACATCGATCAAAAATACGAAATCACCTCGCTAGCAGATACTGAAGCGGCAGCTGCGGAAAAAAAGAAGAAAAACTAAAATCCAGCCTTCAAATTTAAAGGAAAAATCCCGCTTTGTCGCGGTGTTACCGCGCGTTGCGTTCTTGTGACTTTTTGTTAATGCGGCGGCTGGCGGCTTAAATTTTATCGTATTTTTAAATTTATAGATTTTATGCATCCTTGCTTTTGTAATCGGTTAAATTTGAGCCGGGCTTGCGACGAATAAATTTATGAATTTTACGCGGTGTTACGATAGCGCGGATAAAACTACAATATGCGAGAGGCTTGGAAATTTGACGATTAAAAATGCGCAAAAATAAAAAAGCATCAAATTTGCAAATACCGACTCTAGCCTTCAAACATCTCCGAAAGCTCGTTTGTAGCGATATTTACGATTTTATTATTTGCGTCTAGTTCGATCAGATTTTGGGTTTTAAATTTCGCCAAGATCCTCGAAAACGTCTCTGGAGTGATGTTGAGGATGGAGGCGATTTTGATGTGTTTTAGCTCGTTAAAAAGATCGGCGTGATTAACGAGAAAGCTTGCGACCTTGGCCTCGGAGTTTAGCACGAGTTCTTGATGTATCAGCTCGCTTGCGATTTTTAACTTTTGCGAGAGCGATTTGATTATTTGTAGCGATACGCGCGGGTTTGATAAAAACTCGGCGTAAAATTTATCGTAGTCGATTTTTAGCACCTCGCCGCCCGTTAAAAATATCGCCGTCGCCGGAAATTTGATATTTTCAAAGTTGGCAAGCTCGGCTACGAAGCTAATCCCGTTAAACTGATGCATAAAAATCTCTTTGCCTTTGGGGCCTATTTTATAGAGCTTGAGAGAACCTTTTATAAGGAGGTGGAGCCACTTTGACTCCTCGCCCTCCATAAATAAAAACTCACCTTTTTTATATTTTTTTAGGATGCTGATATTTTCTAGCCTTTTTAGCTCGGCCTCGTTTAGCCCCTGAAAAAACGGGATTTGCTCTAGCATTTGTTATACTTATTTATTTTTTAAAAGATCTCTGATCTCGGTTAGAAGCGCGACGTCCTCAGGTATCGGCGCAGGCTCTTCGGCTTTTGGCTCCTCTGCTTTTGGTTTTTTGAGCGAATTTATAGCTTTAACGACGCAGAAAATACAAAACGCAATAATCGTAAAATCAACCATCGTTTGTATAAATGAGCCGTAGTTTACGGTTACGGCAGCCGTATCGCCGACTGCGTCTTTTAGCGTAAATTTTAAATCCGTAAAATTTACGCCACCGGTTAGTACGCCTACGATTGGCATGATAACGTCACCAACCAGTGAGCTAACGATCTTGCCAAAAGCCCCACCGATCACGACGCCCACGGCCATGTCGATGACGTTGCCGCGCATCGCGAATTCTTTAAATTCCTTAATGAAACTCATCTTTTTCCTTTGCATTTTAAAATTAGATATCAATTATATTTATTTTAGCTTCACAAAAGATAAAAAAGCCAAGTTAAATACTTAAAATGCTATAATCGCCCCTAAAAATCAATAAGGAAGCAAAAATGTATCGTTTTGCGCCGTCGCCGACAGGCGATATGCATCTGGGAAATTTGAGGGTTGCGATCCTAAACTACGTCTGTTCGCTTCAGGATAAAAGCGGCTTTATCATCCGCATCGAGGATACCGACAAGGAGCGCAATATCCCCGGAAAAGACAAGGAAATTTTAGAAATTTTAGAGCTTTTCGGTATCAAATGGGACACGCTTTATTATCAAAGTAAAAATTTGAAATTTCACCGCGAATTTGCGGCAAAGCTTTTGATAGATAAAAAGGCGTTTTCGTGCTTTTGCACCGAAAGCGAGCTTGAAGCCAAAAAAGAAGCCGCAAAGGCTAGAGGCGAAGCCTACCGCTACGACGGCACATGCGAGCACCTAAGCGACAACGAAGTGCTAAACAACCAAAAGCCTTTCGTCGTGCGTATGAAAAAGCCGCTAGGCACGATGAAATTTAAAGACGCGATAAAGGGCGAGATCAGCTTCGAGCCTGAAAACGTCGATAGTTTTGTGATTATGCGTGCCGATTTTACGCCGACGTACAACTTCGCCTGCGCGGTAGATGATATGCTAGAGGGCGTCACCTTCGTCATCCGCGGCGAGGATCACGTCAGCAATACGCCAAAGCAAGACCTCATCCGCGAGGGCCTAGGCTACACGCAAAAGATAAACTACGCTCACCTGCCTATCATCCTAAACGTCGAGGGCAAAAAAATGAGCAAACGCGAGAACGAAAGCAGCGTAAAATGGCTACTCTCGCAAGGCTTTATGCCCGAAGCCATCGCAAACTACATCGTTTCGCTAGGCTACAAGGCGCCGGTTGAAATCTTTACGATCGAGGAGGCGGCGCAGTGGTTTGATATCTCGAAGGTTTCGGCATCTCCGGCCAAATTTGACGTCAAGCAGCTTGAGCACATCAACCGCGAGCACATAAAAAGAGCAAGCGACGCAAGACTAGCCGCGCTAATGGGTATAAAGCCAGAATTTGCCGCTATAGCTAGATTTTACACGCAAGAAAGCAGCCTGCTAACCGAGATAAAGGCCAAGGTAGATGTGATCTTTGCGACCAAATTTATCCCTGATGAGTTTAAGGCGGGTTGCGAGGCTATAAAAGCCGCTGTAAATTCGCTAAATTTGAGCGAATTTGATGAATTTAACGAGTTAAAAAAAGCCCTAATGGACGCAACCGGACTAAAAGGCAAAGGCTTTTTTATGCCGCTTAGAATTTTGCTCACGGGCGCCGAACACGGCCCCGAGCTTAGCGAGCTATATCCGCTCATCAAACCGTATCTAAAGGAAATTTTACGATGATATTTTCGGTATTTTTAGAAGCAGTCGGCAGTATCCTGCATATCGTTATCAGCGCCTACACGTGGATCATCATAGGCGCAGCGATCATAAGCTGGGTGCGCCCTGACCCCTATAACCCTATCGTGCAGCTGCTCTACCGCCTCACCGAGCCCGTCTATGCCGCTATCCGCCGCGTGATACCGACGGTTTTTGGAGGTATAGATCTGGCGCCTATTATCGTGCTTTTGTCGCTTCAGTTTATAGATCAATTTTTCGTAAGGCTTATGTTTGCGTACGCTGCTTAAATTTATCCTGCCCGCGATTTTTGCGGCGGCGGCGTTTGGCGGAGTTAAGAGTTTTGAGGAGATAAAAGACGAGCCTAAGGGGCTTGCTAAGGATTACTACTTTTACCGCCTTTTAACCGAAGGCGACTACACCAAGGAGCAGGCGCAAATTTTAAACAAAGACGTCTTTCGCCGAGCGGGCGTACTGGCAAAGAAGCTGGCTGAGATTTTGCCACCCAAAAAAGCAAAAAGCGAGTGCGACGGCGTAAGCGCGAAAAATATCCTAGACGCAAACGTAACCTGCCAAAAACAGCGCCTCAGAGTCCCTTTTATGATGAAGCTAAAAAAGGAAACGAGGCAAAAGCTGGCGGATAAATTTAAAGACTCCGATCCGCTTCTTTATCGTCGCCTTAGCGCCCTAAACGCAAAGCATCCCGAGGACGAATTTGCCAAATTTAACGATACGGACGCGTTTTTGGTTTATTTTAAACAGTCCTCGCATAAGGATAAATTTGACAAGATATTTGACGCAAATTTTATAAATTTGCTTGCGACGAAAAAGGAGTTTCACGCTCTGGCAAACGATTTGATAATCGATAAAAAATCGGCCAAATTTAGACAAAATTTTCTAGCGATAAAAGAAACGGAGCTCGCGGGCAAGGACGCCTTTATGCTTGGCATCAACGCGGTTTTGTTAAATTCGCCAAAAGACGCGGCTAGGTTTTTTACTAGAGCACAGGCTGCCTTTGAGAGGCAGGACCGCAAGGATAATGCCCTTTTTTGGCTATATCTGTTAAGCAGGGACAGAAGCTATCTTGAGAAGCTAAATCAAAGCCGCGACGTAAATATCTATACGCTCTATGCAAACGAGCTAACGGGAGCAAGTCCGGCCGCAAACATCGTCTCGCCGACGCCTACTAAAGAAAAGGTAGCGGACTACGACATAAAAGATCCGTTTTTGTGGCAAAAGACGTTTAAAATGATAAAAGAGATGAGCGCGCAGGACGCCGCAAAGCACTCCGAGACTTTTAACACCAAAGAGACGCTCGGTCACTACGCATACTTGATGGAAAAAGCAAGCGGCTACAAGGATAGTTACTTCGTTATGCCGTTTGTTGATGAGCTAGAGGATGTAAACGCGACTAGAAAGGCGCTACTTTACGCGATCGGCAGGCAAGAAAGCCGCTTTATCCCGGCCGTCATCTCGACCTCTTACGCGCTTGGTATGATGCAGTTTATGCCGTTTTTAGCTAATCACATCGGCAAAAAAGAGCTTGCAATCCCAAATTTTGATCAGGACGATATGTTTGATCCGCGTCTTGCGTTAAAATTTGCGGACCACCACTTAAATTATTTGGAGAAATACCTCTACCATCCGCTTTTTGTCGCTTACGCATATAACGGCGGTATCGGCTTTACTAAAAAGATGCTTCAGCGAGGCGACCTTTTTAACGAAGGCAAGTATGAGCCGTTTTTATCCATGGAGCTAGTACCCTTCGCCGAGAGCCGCGACTACGGCAAAAAGGTACTCGCAAACTATGTTATCTACCTAAGGCTTCTCCGTTCCAGTACATCGATTTCGACACTTTTTGAAAGCTTAAAGACGCCTTCTTTGACGGATAAATTTCGAAATCAAGATTGATTTTATCGCTTGAGATTTCTGGTGTACTGACCTCGAAATACTGAGCCCACGGCACCTCAAAGCTCACTTTTTGCAAAAGCGGATCGTTTGCGGCTAGGCGTCTAACCATGATACCTCGCTGCGAGCCGTTTGCCGTAAAGCTCTCGTCTAAAATTTTAGCTTCTTTGGGATGCACGGCCACGACGAATATCTCTCTTTTTTGCTCGCCCACAAGCTCGCTATAGATCGGATTTAGATAGGTCGCGACGATTAGGATATTCGTATCGGCATCTATGATCTCAGACTTGCTCGTGTAGGCTAAAAGTTCGTTTTTTAGCGGTTCGTGGATATATTTTTTATCCGCGCATCCGACTAGCGCCAATATAAAACTTAAAAAAAATACGCTCTTTTTCATTTTAATACCTCTTTAAATTTGGTGCTATTTTAGATAAATTTTGCTTTTAAAAAGCCTAAATTTGCTATAATCCGCGTAAATTTCAAAAAATTCGGAGAAAAATGAAAAAAGCGGCGATGGCGTTTTCCGGACCTTCAAATAGCGGCAAAACTACGCTTATTTTAAAGGTTGCCAAAAAATTTATCGATGACGGGCTAAAAGTCGTAATCATCAAGCACGATCCGGGCGACAAGGCGAGGTTTGACGTCGAGGGCAAGGATAGCTACAAATTTAGTCAAATAGGCGCCGAGGTCGCGGTCATGAGTCCGACGCGCACGACCTTTTTCTCGCAGGAGAGCAAGAGCGTGGAGGATGTCGTAATGATGGCTGGCGAGTTTGATTTGCTGCTAGTTGAGGGGCTAAAAACTCTGCCGCTGCCGCGTATCAGCGTGTTTAAGGATGAGATAAACGAGGATTATCTTAGCTTTTCAAACGCGATCGCAAGCTACAAAAGAGACTACGTCATAGATAAGCCAAACTTCGATCTAGACGATACGCAGGCCATCTGCGAGTGGATACTAAAAAACGCAAAGGTGTTAAAATGAACGAAATTTTCGAAACGATTAAAAAAATCGCCGTAAAAATCGGCGAAGAGATAAAGTACGCCGATCTGGGCTACACGGATCACGCCAACGCCACGGGTGACACGCAGCTAAAACTAGACGTGAAAAGCGACGAGATCATAACGGCCGAGTTTGCAAATTTAGCCTGCGTAAAAGCGCTAGTTAGCGAAGAAAAAGAGGATATGCTGGAGCTAAACGAGAGCGCGAAATTTATCGTCGCCTACGATCCGCTAGACGGCTCTAGCCTAGTGGACGTAAATTTTTCTATCGGCTCGATTTTTGGCATTTACGAAAACGAACTAACGCCGCAAAATCTAAAAGCCGCCGCCTACGTCGTTTACGGCCCGCGCCTGGAGCTCGTGCTTTGCGAGGGCGAGACGGCTCCCGCGCTTTACCGCCTGGGTAGGGACGGCGAGTTTAAATTTATCAAAAATCTAGCGCTCGCGCAAAAAGGCAAACTAAACGCCACGGGTGCTACGCAAAAGGGCTGGAGCGAAATTCACGCTAAATTTATCCGCGAGCTGTTTTTACAGGGATATCGCCTCAGATACTCTGGCGCCATGGTGAGCGACCTGCATCAAATTTTACTAAAAGGCGGCGGGCTTTTTAGCTATCCTGCCACGAGCGACGCGCCAAATGGCAAGCTAAGAGCGCTATTTGAGGTGCTGCCGTTTGCCTTCATCTACGAGCGCGCAGGCGGTGCTACTAGCGACGGATACTCGGCGACGCTTTTTGATATGAAGGTAGAAAAAATCCACCAAACCACGCCTTGCTTTTTCGGTTCCAAAGACGAGATAAATTTACTGCATAAATTTTATGGAAACGCGAAATGAGCGAGCATGCAGCGGATGTAACTCAAAAAGACGAA
>CALIWP010000038.1 GCA_938046705.1 uncultured Campylobacter sp.
CAAAAGCCGCTTTTTCTTCTTCATAAACTTTATTTGAACGATTATCTTTTTCGTGGCCTTTTTTGGTAAAAATTTTAACGTCTACGACGACGCCTTCCATTGACGCAGTCGCGTAAAGGGATTTATTTACCACGTGACCGGCTTTTTCTCCAAAAATCGCGCGAAGCAAGCGCTCCTCAGGCGTAGGCTTAACCTCGCCTTTTGGAGAAACCTTGCCGACTAGGATCATGCCAGGTTTTACCTGCGTACCGATTTTTATTATGCCGCTATCATCGAGATGGAGTAAATCTTCCTCTTTGATATTCGGGATATCTTTAGTGATCTCTTCGACGCCGTCTTTTAGTTCGCGTGCTTCGATCTCTTTTTCATAGATATGCACGCTCGTAAACGCATCCTCTCGGATCATTTTTTCGCTGATTACGATCGCGTCCTCGTAGTTATAGCCATTCCACGGCATGAAAGCTATCAGCGCGTTTTTACCGATAGCCAGCTCGCCGCGCTCCATAGACGGACCGTCGGCGATGATCTGCCCGGCCGCTACGCTTTCGCCTTTTTTAACGATAGGATGCTGAGAGAAAGTCGTGTTTTGGTTGGTTCTTAAATTTTTCTCCATAGAGTAGTGATCGATATACGGACCAGCCTCGTCTTCGCCGAGAATAAAGATGTTTTTATTATCCACCTTTTCGACTACTCCAGCGCGTCTAGCCTTGATCGCCTCCCATGCGTCGCGCGCTACAGTACTCTCCATGCCAGTTCCTACGATAGGAGCGGACGAACGAAGTAACGGCACTGCTTGGCGTTGCATGTTTGATCCCATTAGGGCGCGGTTTGCGTCGTCATGCTCCAAAAACGGAATAAGCGATGCTGCAACGCCGGCTATCATGCCGGAGCAAAGGTCGATTAGCTTAACGTCCTCACGTTTGGCTAGTATCATCTCGCCGTCTTGTCTAGCTTCGATCAGATCCTCTACTATATAACCGCTTTCATCAAGCGCGGTAGAAGCCGGAGCGATAACCAGATTTTCCTCTTGAGTCGCCGTTAGATAGACGATCTCGTCGGTTACCTTGCCGTCTACGACTTTTTTATACGGAGCTTCTACGAAGCCGAGGTTATTTACCTTCGCATAAGTAGAAAGCGTATTGATAAGACCGATGTTTTGGCCTTCAGGAGTCTCAACCGGGCAAATTCTACCGTAGTGAGTCGGGTGAACGTCGCGCACTTCAAAACCAGCTCTATCTTTTACGAGACCGCCTTCGCCAAGTGCTGAAAGTCTGCGTTTATGCGTAACTTCACTAAGTGGGTTGGTTTGATCCATAAACTGGCTCAACTGACCGCCGGTGAAAAATTCCATTATCGTCGTGGTTATCATTTTTGGATTAACCAAATCGTAAGGCATAATCTCTTCGGTATTGCCAAGCGTCGTAAATTTATCTCTGATAGCCTTTTGCATTTTTACAAAGCCTAGGTGAAGCTCATTTGCCAAAAGCTCGCCGATAGAGCGGATACGGCGGTTACCTAGGTGATCACGATCGTCTATATGTCCTTGTCCGTTTTTGACCTTTATCAAATATTTTGCCGTTTTTATAATGTCTTCGTTGGTCAAAACCGTTACGTATTCAGGCACCTCAAGCGCTAACTTGTGGTTCATTTTCATACGACCGACACCAGTTAAATCATATCTTTCAGGATTAAAGAATAGATCGTTTACGAAAGCGCGAGCAGCATCTTTAACGACCGGCTCGCCAGGACGCATAACTTTATAAATCCTTATTGCCGCAAGATCGTTTTCGTCATCAACATTTTCGGTTTGACGTAGTAGTTTGAGCGTCTCGTTATCGGCGATAAATGAATTTATGATCGCATCATCCACGCCTGCAGCCAGGTCGTTTGCTATCTCGATACTCTCTTGATCAGCCAAAATTTTAACCAATTTATTTTCATCAAGCTGTGCAAGAGTATCATAAAGCACCTCGCCGCTGTTTTTATCGATAACCGGGTGAGCTAAAAACCTATTTACCAAAATTTCAGTCGGATATTCGACAAATTTGACGCCGTCAGCGATGATTTTATCAGCCTTTTTCTTGGTTAGTCTTTTTCCGGCCTCGTGTAAAACGTTACCATCTTCATCTTTTATATCGTATTCAACCCTGCCCTGATAATCATCTGGATTAAAAGGCGTCAAAAATTTATTATCTTTTATTGTTAAAGTTTGTATAGGATAAAATAACTTGATAATATCTTGTTTTTTATACCCAAGCGCCCTAAATAGGATAGTTACCGGTACTTTTCTACGCTTGTTGATACGTACGTAAAGTACATCTTTTGTGTCATATTCAAAATATAGCCAGCTACCACGGTCGGGAATAATTTGAGCCGTATAAATAAGTTTATTTACTACTGTCGGGCTTTCTTCTTCTTTAAATATAACGCCTGGACTTCTGTGTAGTTGATTTACTACCACGCGCTCGACGCCGTTAATAATAAATGAAATTCTATCCGTCATCAAAGGAATTTCGCGAACGAAAATTTCTTGCTCTTTTATATCTTTTATGCCAATCTTCTCGCCTGTTTTTTCATCTCTCTCGTGAACAATCAGCCTTATTTTCATTTTTAAATTTACAGAATAAGTAAGCCCGCGCTCCATGCACTCTCTGATCGTATATTTTGGCTTTCCGATTTCAGAGCTTACGTATTCCAAGCTTAAGCGGTTTTGTGGATCGTGTATAGGAAATATTGATTTGAAAACTTTTTCTATACCGCTTTCGCCTTGATTTTTATCTACGTTTAAAAACTGGTCAAAACTCTTTTTTTGTAATTGTAGCAGGTTAGGAACATCGATCTCTTTGGCAACATTTGAAAAATCAACCCTAAGACGATTTCCTGAGTATAAACTATTTAGCATATTCTACCTCATGGTATAAGTTTGAAAGAAAGTAAATAACCGCACGTCTGCGGCATCTTTGTAAAAATTAAAAAAGGAGGCGTCGCCTCCTTTGTAAAAATAAGTGAAATTATTTAAGTTCGACTTTAGCGCCAGCTTCTTCAAGCTCTTTTTTAGCTGCTTCAGCCTCGTCTTTACTAACGCCCTCTTTGATAACAGAAGGAGTTTGCTCAACTGCGTCTTTAGCCTCTTTAAGGCCAAGGCCTGTAAGAGCGCGAACAACTTTAATAACGTTGATTTTCTTGTCGCCGCCGTCAACTAGAACAACGTTAAATTCTGTTTTCTCTTCAGCTGCATCAGCTGCGCCGCCTGCTACTGCGCCGCCTGCTACCATTACTGGAGCAGCGCTTACGCCAAATTTCTCTTCAAATTCTTTTACTAGCTCACTTAGCTCTAATACTGAAAGATTAGAGATAAATTCTAATACGTCCTCTTTAGTAATTGCCATTTTTTATCCTTTTATATTATGCTGATTTTTCTTTTTTCTCTTTAAGCGCATTTAGTCCAATAGTGAAATTTTGGATAGGCGCATTCCAAACTTGCAAAAGCATAGCAAGCAACTCATCACGGCTAGGCATCTTAGATAGAGCCTTGACCTTCTCGACACTTGCAACTTCGCCATCGATATGAGCGGTTTTAATTTTGAATAGTTCGCTGTTGGTCTCTTCAAATTTAGCCGCAACTTTAGTAGCTGAAAGCTGATCGCCCCAGATAAAGATATTTGTATCTTTTAGGACCATACCAGACTTTTCAACGTTATTAAGAGCGATATTTGCAAGAGTATTTTTTACGATTTGAACTTTTACGTTTAAAACTCTAGCCGCATCTCTTAATGCTTCTAGTTTTTTAGTGCTAAGACCGCGATAATCACAAACTATAATCGCTTCATTTTCTTTAAATTCAGCTTCAAGTTTACTGATTATTTCAGATTTTTCATTTCTCGTCATCTAGTTTTTCTCCTTTCCGACTAGTGATTTCAAGCAGAGCGGCATAAAAGCACGATTAAGCAAAAGCCTCTGCTATCTCCAATCTAAGATAAAAATTTATTAGCTAAATTAACGTAGATCCATAAGCTCTTGAGTCTCAAGTAAAACAGAAGGGCTCATAGTTAATGATAAAGCAGCACTCTTAATATATCTACCTTTTGCTGCCGCAGGTTTTTGTCTATTTACCGCTTTGATAAGAGTTAAAATGTTATCGTTTAATTGCTCTTTTGAAAAGCTAACTTTACCAAGGCCAGCGTGTATATTTCCTTGCTTATCTACACGGAAATTAACTTGACCACTTTTTGCGTTATTAACCGCTTGAGCTACATCCATAGTAACCGTGCCGGTTTTTGGGTTTGGCATAAGACCTTTTGGTCCTAAAATTCGTCCTACTTTACCAACTAGTCCCATTAAATTTGGAGTGGCGATAAGAACGTCGAAATTCATAATTCCCTTTTGAATATCCTCAACAAGCTCGTCACTACCGACTATATCGGCACCGGCAGCTTTTGCTTCATCGGCTTTCGCATCTTTTGCTATAACTGCTACACGAACTGTTTTGCCAGTTCCTGCAGGAAGCACTACCGAGCCTCTAACCATTTGATCGGCATGTCTTGGATCGACGTTAAGTTTTAGTGCTATTTCGACTGTTTCGTCAAATTTAGCGCTTTTTAGTAATTTTACAGTATCAATAGCATCTGCTAAAGAGTAGGTTTTAGTGGTATCAACTTTTTCAAGTAGCTTACCAAATCTTTTTGTAGTTTTTTTTGACATTAATTTCTCCGCATTTTTAAATTTTATGCTTCCACATTGCTAAATTTAAAATACACGCGCTATAAATATTAACGCGTGCGCATAAACTTAACTTTATAAAATCCTTATGTGGTAAAAGGATTAATCTACTACCGTAATTCCTATTGAGCGAGCAGAACCAGCAATGATTTTAGCCGCTTGCTCTCTATCTTTAGTATTTAAGTCGGCAATTTTTTTCTCTACTATTTCAAGTACCTGAGCTTTTGTAAGCTTAGCTACCTTATTTTTTAACGGATTATCCGAACCTTTTTCTATGCCTGCAGCTTTTTTAATCAAATCCGTAGCAGGCGGCTGTTTAGTGATAAATGTAAAGCTTCTATCAGCATAAACGGTAATAACAACTGGAACCCTAAAGCCAGCCATATCTTTTGTTCTTTCATTGAATGCTTTACAAAATTCCATAATATTAACGCCTTGCTGACCAAGAGCCGGGCCTACCGGAGGACTTGGATTTGCTTTTGCAGCAGCAATGTGTAATTTAATTTCGCCTATAACTTTTTTAGCCATAAACTTCTCCTTATACTATCTTCTCGACTTGTGAATATAAAATTTCAACTGGGGTGCTTCTGCCAAATATTGAAACATTTAGCCTTAGCTTTCCGTGTATCATATCGTACTCTTCTACTATACCAGTAAAATTCGCGAAAGGCCCTTCCGTAATACGAACATTTTCTCCGTTATCAAAGAAAATTTTTGGTTTAGGAGCAGCTCGTTTTTGGACTTTTTCTAAAATTAAATTTATATCTTTTTCGCTTAGTGGCGTAGGTTTTTTCGCCTCGCCTATAAATCTACCAACTTTAGGAAGAGACTGAATCTTGTGCCAAAGAGCCGTATCCAAATCAAGATATGCAAAAGCATACCCAGGATAAAGACTTCTTTCATTTATTTTTTTCTTGCCGTTTTTGATTTCTATTACATCTTCAGTAGGAACTATAATCTCTTTTAGTTGTTCTTCAATGTGATTATCTCTAACCAAATTTTCAATAGCTCTCTTTACGCTCATTTCGCTACCGGCGTAAGTTTGAATCGCATACCATTTATGTGCCATGATTCAACCTTAAATCAGCTTTGAAAGAGAGAAAGACATAATTGCATCAACAAGAGCTAAAAAAAGTGAAACAATAGCTACTACAGCAAAAACTGTTATAAAAGCATTTCTTATTTGCTCTTTGAG
>CALIWP010000039.1 GCA_938046705.1 uncultured Campylobacter sp.
TTAAGTGAGGGCAAATTTGACGGCTTAGATGATTGGGGATTTTGTAGATAAATTTGAGCGAGAATTTACGGCCGTACCATCTAGTGTCTTGCTAGTTAAAATTTAGCCGTCCGCCTTAACCCGTTTTTAGGCTTTTGATGATATAATTTCTCAAAAATAAGACTTTTGCGGTTTGAGGCGAGTTTAAAAAATAGCAAATTTAATCAGCTTAAATTTAACGCATCCAAAAGCGCAAACGATCTAAAATTTATCAAAAAAGGAGCCAAAATGAAAACGCTAGTAGTTTTATCCCATCCAAATTTCGCCGCCTCTCGCCTAAACAAGGCGCTGGCAAACGCCGCTAAAAGCGCGGGCGCCCAGGTTCGCCACCTAGAGGGACTTTACGGCACCGACGCCGTTAAAATCGACGTTGCGGCGGAGCAGGAGGCGTTTTTGCGTGCCGATCGCATCGTGTTTTTGTTTCCGATGATGGGCTTTAACGTGCCCTCCATGCTAAAGGCCTACATCGACTACGTGCTTAGCCGCGGCTTTGCCTACGGGCAGGGCGCGAAGATCGCGGGCAAACAGCTGCAAATCGCCGTTAGCGCGGGCGGCGGGCTAGGCGAATACTCCAAGCACGGCGCGATCAAATTTACCCTAAACGAGATTTTGCTACCGCTTCAGTGCTGCGCGGACTTTTGCGAGCTCGTTTACGGGCGGATTTTTGCTAGCTGCGGCGTGGAGCCGGGCGTGTCTGATAGCGCGATAGAGGCGCATGCGGCGAGATTTACGAAGCTCTTAAACGACGAGCTTGAAGAGCACGAATATCAAATTTAACGAGTCAAAAAAGCGCGCTTGCGAGCTTAAATTTACGTCGTTAGCGGCGATTTCCCGTGCGGAGTCGCCGCTTTTTCAAATTTAACCGCGCAAAATGCCTGCTTGGACTCCCAAACAATGCGAGCGACTCGGCGTATCGCGGGATTCGCGCTATAGTCTTTGCGGAGGGGCGAGCGAGCCTCCCTCTTCTTGATAGGGGCGGCCTAGACCTCCGCCTTTTTAGTGCTTTGCTTTGGAGCGGATGTATTTTACGGCGCGGATTGGTCAAATTTGCAGTATCGCACCAAAGCTCGCGACCGTATCTTTTGTCGCGGGCGATGATTTTAGTTTTATGAAATTTTTACGCATTAGGATTTGGCTTTAAATTTTGGTCGTTTTAAAATAGCGCAAATCCTTATAAATTCGGAGTTTTTATGATTTTTGGCAAGATTGATTATCTAAATTTGCTTCCTTTTCACGTATTTTTAAAGCGCTCGCGCCTAAGCTCGCAGGATAAAAAAATCATCGAATTTAAAAAAGGCGTACCAAGCAAACTAAACTGCGATCTGCGCTGCCGCAGGATCGACGCCGCCGTGGTCTCAAGCATCGAAAGCCGCAAAAAACGTTACAAAAAGGTGAGCCTTGGCATCGTCGCAAAAGGCGACGTTAAAAGCGTGCTCGTGCGAAAGGGCACCGCCGCGCGTCCCGACCCCGCGTCTGCTAGCTCAAACGCGCTAGCTGAAGTGCTGGGGCTTGAGGGCGAGGTGCTCATCGGCGACCGCGCGCTAAAGGCGTATCTGCGGGAGGGCGAGGAGGCGTTTTACGATCTGGGGCGGGCGTGGCGCGAGCGGACGGGCTTGCCGTTTGTTTTCGGGCGATTTTCCTGCGTGAAGGGGCGCGGCGCGTATGAGCGGCTGGCGCGCGAGTTTTTGCGAGCAAATGTCAAAATCCCAAACTACATCCTCGCCAAATACGCCCAAACCAGAGGCATCAGCGCGGACGATATCAAATGGTATCTCAAATTTATCAGCTACGAAATCGGCGCAAAGGAGCAAAAGGCGCTGCGGATATTTTTCAAAGAAGTGCGAAAAAACGGACGCACGGCGAAGCTTTTGTCACGAGGCGAGCGGTAAGCGCAAATTTACTCTAGCGCGCTGCTTTTAAATTTGCCTTTTTATCTCGGGCAGTTTTTGCGGTCGTTTAAAATGCTTTAGTTTGGACTTGATCCGTCCGCAACGCTAAATTTAACCTCGCTAAGCGACGCATTTTTTAGAAGCTAACAAGATTTAGTCAAATTTGAAATTTGACGGGCAAATTTACGGCTAATCTCGTCAAATTTGCCCGCTTAAATTTACGCCCACCGCGAGCTCAAATTTATCTTTAGGCATCGTCTTTGCGCTGAGATTATTTACTTCAAATTTGAGCTTGAACTAGATTTACTTCGGTTACTATCTACGTAAATCACCTTGGCTGGGTTGTTCTTGGTTTTATATATAAACCATCTTATTTCATATTGCCTTTTTTCTTCATTTGCCCATTTTATAAAAGTTCTAGCGTCTTTAAACGTTGCATTTTCGTCGGGGCAGTGTTTAAAGTAAGAATTTATCGTCTTATCAAATGTTTCTATCATTTTTGGATCTATCGGCTTTGGTTTGTATTTTAAAAGACCGTCTTCATATAGTAGCGAATAAGGAGCATATTTGTATTTATTATTCGTTCTTTTTATCTTTTCCTCAGCCTCTTTGTCTCTACCTTGATTCATTTCATAGATGTATTTTTCTTTTGCTTCCGTAAAAGATTTTAATTTATCATAGCACGCTTTATACGCCTCCTTTAGCTGCTCCTTAGTCGGAGCATTAGGGAGATCGTATTTTATAAATACCTCAAGCATAGGTTCGTAGTCTTCGTAGTCATCTAGAATGGCCCAGGCGCTTAGTTTTAACTCTCTGTTTTTATCCTCGCTACTTATACCTTGTAGTCCGCTTCCTATTTTAAACTCTTTGGGTTTATACCCCGTGCTTAGCATTAGTTCTGCCATTTGGGATAGTTTTTTTGAAACTACGTATTTAAACGGCTCAACTTTGTCGCTTGCGCAAGTATTAACGCAAACTGGATTATTTATGTCAGTATCAGGGTATAGTCCAGGATGATCCGGGTCTATCGTATAGTTTATAGTTATGTCGTTACCGTCTATTATTAGCGACGACATCCATCCATAGCTATCTTTTGAATTAATTATAAAATAAGCCACATACTCCACCTCTTCAAATTTAACCCCTTTTTCTAGTAATATCTTAGCCGTATCAATGGAGTTTAGCATAATAGCATAAGCCATAGGAGATAGGCCGAATCTATCTTTAGCCCTTATATCGGCTCCTAAATTTATTAGAGCACTAGAGGTATTTACGTCACTTCTAAAAGAGCTGTACATCAGCGGGGTTCTTTTATCTCTCATCTCTACGTCTACGCTTAGGTTGTTATCTTTTATAAATTTAACTACGAAATCGGTATCTTTTCTATCAAGGGCGGCCCTTAAAGGTACGAGCGTAGCGTTTTTCTCTTTATCGCAAACGATATCTGCGCACCTAAAACCAAAATCGTCTATCTCCTCTTGCGTTACGTATTTAGCTAGCTCGGAGTTTGGGTCTATTTTAGTATCGGGAGTGACGGTAAAACCTGTCGGCATAGAGCTCGAACCAAATTTACCAAATTTAACTCCCAAAAAAGAAAGGTAAAAGAGGATAGCAGCAAAGGCGGCGATGGTGAATATAAATTTAAAAAAGCTTTGCAAATTTGATCCTTTTGCTCATGACTAAAATTGCGAAATATTAGCCAAAGGGCGGTTAAATTTGAGTGAAATTTGAAAAACGAGAGTAAATTTGGGGCGGGTTAAAGAGGCTAAAAAATCGCGCCGAAAACGGACGGGTTTATCTGGCTAAATTTAAAGCGCAAATTTGACGAGGAAACGGCCGCTCGGGCGACTCGGGCAAGTTAAATTTGCCTGCCGGCACGAGCCTAGCAAGCAAATTTAAGCGCGCAAGCCTCAGTCGTCAAACTCTTGCGAGATGACGGGCGAGAACTCCTCCCAGCGGAGTTTTGTTTTGGCCGTAGGCATCTTGCTTTGAAACGGCTCTTTTTTCATCGAGGCTACCGCCGCGCTGTCGCCGATCGGCGCAGGAGGAGCCTCTACGCCTAGCACCGCGCGCTCAAGATCGATAAAATCGCGCAAGATAACCGCGTAAGAGGCGAAAAAGTCGGCATTTTTGTGAGCGGATAAAAATTTGATAAATTCGTCGATAAATTTATTCGTAACGTCCGTAAATAGCTTGCTGCTGATATTTGCCGCGCCCGCTACTTCATCGCGCAAAAAGGTCGCCGTGGCTAAAAATATAAATCCGACATAGTCCTCGCTATCTTTGCAGACCTCTTTGTCCCTGCGGTACGGGCTTAGCTTCAGGCACTCGATCACGCGTAGCCTAGCTGCGCCGTCGTCGCGTCCGTCCTCGTAAAATGAAGCGTTTAGCGGGATATTGGAGTAAGAAAAGTCAAAAAGCACGTCGTTTTGCTCTCTGGCGAATTTCTCAAAGTCAAATTTGGCTAAATTTGCAAACGCAGCCTCGCTCTGAGGCGTAACCGGGCTAGTCGCTAGGTAGGCTAGCTGCTCGCGCCAGCGGTCAAATTTACCGCCGTGCTCGTGAAAAAACAGCGGATAGGCCAAAAACTCGTAAAAATACGCGCGCGCCTTGGTTAAGTTATTATCCATTTAAAACCTCTTCTTTCATTTGATCCATTTGCGCTTTTATCATCACTTTGGCTTTGCAGTCCGAGCAGCAATAAAGCGTCTTTAGCTTGGCTTTGTCGCCGTTAAATTTAGGCGCCATGATCGAGGCGATCTTCTCGACGGCCTTTTTGGTCGCAAACTCCTTGCCGCACTCGATACAGGCGAAAAGCTCGTCTCTGGCTAGCTCGCTAAAGGCAAAGAAACTAGGCTCCAGATCGATCTTGCCGGGGCGTAAAAATATCGTGTCTTTTTCCGCGCAGCTAAGCTCGCAGTATCCGCACGCGGTGCAGACGCTCGGGTTAAAGACGATGGAGTTTGTTTTCTTGTCCGCAACTAGTGCAGCGACGTTGCACGCTCCCACGCAGCTTAGGCACAGCGTGCAGGTGTCTTGATTTATCTCGACGCGACCGTATCTGATGAGCTCGGTGGTGCTAACGGAGCCTAAATTTTGATCTCCGACTAGCCACTCTAGGCGTTTGGCGAAAATTTCGCGCTTTGGCAGGGCGTACTCGGCGATGGAGTGCTGCGAGCCCTCGATAAATTTAGCCTGAGATAGGGCGCTTTTTAGTTTGTCCTCGTTTTGCGCGACGAGGACGGCTTTTTCGTTAAATTTAAGCTCGTAAATTTGATTTACAATATCCACCGCGTCTTTGGTGCCTTTGCCGATATTTTTCTCGTAGATCACGACCTGCGCGCCGCTTTCTTGAAGCAATGTAAGCAGATGCGTCTCGCTCAAAAATCTCTCGCCGCTCACGGCAAAAGGCAGCACGTTTGCGGGTAAATTTACGCTTAAGTTTTCTAAATTCGCCTTTGTGGGCACGACTAGCGCGATCCGGCCGCGGTATAGTTTGGTTATCTGGGCAAAAGAGTTTCGCGGCATATCGGAGTAGTCAAGCGCGCCGCTAGGGCAGACGCTAACGCAACCGCCGCAGTTTACGCAGTCGATGTGAGAGAAAACTAGGTGCTTGGTCTCGTCCTCTTTTAGGATCGCTACCGTAGGGCAGGCCTCGACGCATCTGCCGCAGATCTCGTGTCTGCGCTCGTGGTACTGGCAGATCGTGGAGTCGTAGTGGACGTGGCTTTTAAATTTAAATTTCGGGCTTTGCGCGTCTAGCAGCGAGGCGATTTCCTCGTCGCTTTTGCCCGCGATCTCGTAGCAGCCGCTTTGCTTTAGCATGTATTCGCGCGCGTTTTCTACGAGGAAAAAGTCGCAGTCCACCTCAAACTCGCCGTCGGGGCGCAGCACTAGCACGCTTAGCTCGCCTGCGGCTCCGTAGATAAATTTGATCTCAAAATGCGTTAGCTCGATGGTTTTAAAGCCTTTAGCCTTAAGCAAATTCGCCAAATTTTCGCGGCCGCCGTTGCTAACGATCACGACGTTTTTGCCGACGGGTTTTTCGTAGTCGATGTCGCGCGCTAGGTCAAAGGCGCTAGCTCTTGCCTCATAAAGCAAAAGCGTGTTTTTAGCCTTATCCAGCACCGAGTCTGCGGTGTTTTTTAGATAAAAATTTATCTCCGGCGCTACGACGCTTGCCTTTAGTTTGGGCGAATTTGAGACGAGATATTCGCCTTCGCCGTTTATCTCGATCTGCTCGTTTAGCATCAAATTCTCGTCAAAATCGTTGTAAAAACCGAATTCTTTCATGATTTTCTCCCCGCGCTACGCGTTATCAAAATTGAGCGCATTTTAATACTAAAGGCATTAATAGGCTCTGAAATTTTACATTTATTTTTTTTAATAAGATTAGATTTATCCAAATTTATGCTAAAATCGCGCTTGGTAACACAAATTTACTAGGAGCGAATTTGAACGAACTACGAAAACTCCCGCAGATAGATAAATTTATAAAAAACGAGCGACTTTTTGGGCTTGATGTTAGCTTGCTAACCAAAGTCGCTAGGGCCGAGTTAGAAAGCCTGCGCGCTCAAATTTTAGGCGGCAAAAACTGCCCAGAGCCAGGCGAGATCGTCCAAAATACGCTCGCAAGGTACGAAAAGGCGTCAAATTTGAGCCTGCGTAGCCTAATAAACGCAACCGGCGTCATCATCCACACCAACCTCGGCCGTAGCGCGATCGATCCAGAAATTTTACGCCGAGCCCAGCCCGTGATCACAGGGTATTCAAATTTAGAG
>CALIWP010000040.1 GCA_938046705.1 uncultured Campylobacter sp.
CTTAACGCCAAATCTCTCGTTTCTATCATCGATGATGACACTAATGCCAGCTTCTTTAAGGCTCTCATAAAGCTCAAATGCAAATTTCACGCCCGCTTCATCTTTTAAATTTGAGATGATGATCTCCACATCAAACGGCGCGCACTCTTTTTTCCAGATGCAGCCCTTCTCGTCGTGGCTAGCCTCTATCATCACAGCGATAAGCCTGCTTATGCCAATGCCGTAGCAGCCCATCAAAAATGGCTTTGCCTTGCCGTTTTCATCAAGATATGTCGCGTTCATCGCAGCTGAATATTTATCGCCTAGCTGAAAGATATGACCGACTTCTATGCCTTTGCTAAGTTTTAAATTTCCGCCGCAAACTGGGCATTTATCGCCCTCTTTTACCTTTACAAGGTCTTTAAATCTCTCTTCGTTAAATCCGCTAACACTAACGCCAACAAAGTGATAGTCCTTCTCGTTAGCGCCGCATATCATGTTATTTGCGCCCCTTAGCTCGTTATCTATAAAAAATTTCACATCTTTTAGCCCAACTGGTCCGCAAAATCCAGCCACAAGCCCAGCTTTTATAATATCTTCTTCGCTAGCATCGACAAGCTCTAGCGCCTTGCAAGCGTTTTGCGCCTTTGTCTCTTGAAGCTCGTCATCGCCCCTTACAAAAAAGACCACGACCTCCTCTTTGTCCTCATAGATCGCCTTTTTCATAACAGCTTTTATGCAGTAAAACTCGTCGACTCTAAAAAACTCCGCCACGTCTTTGATGGTTTTGGCATTCGGCGTTAAAAATTTAGCCGCGTCAGCCTCGGGCCGCTCAGCCTGCGTCGTTCGTTTTGCGCGGGTTGCGGCCTCTATGTTTGCGGCATAGTCGCAGTTTTCGCAGACGATGATGTCGTCCTCGCCGCTATTTGCAAGCACCATAAACTCTTTACTTCCGCTGCCGCCTATCGCGCCGCTATCGGCTCTAACCGCGCGGAAATTTAACCCAAGGCGAGTAAAAATTTTGCTATAAGTTTTCTCCATCAGGTCAAATTCACGGTCCAGATCCTCGGCGCTTGCGTGAAAGCTATATCCGTCCTTCATCAAAAACTCGCGCCCTCTAAGTAGCCCAAATCTCGGCCTTGCTTCATCTCTAAATTTGGTATTTATCTGATACAAATTTAGCGGCAGCTGCTTATATGACGTTACCTTGCCTCGCACGAGAGCGACCACGCTCTCTTCGTTGGTTGGACTTAGGACAAAGTCGTTTTCTTTGCGGTCTTTAAAGCGCAAAAGCTCCTTGCCGTAGACGTCAAAACGCCCGCTCTCGCGCCAAAGATCCGCAGACGTGACGAAGCTCATCGAGATCTCCTGCGCGCCCGCCTCGTCAAGCTCCTCTTTGACGATATTTTTTATATTTTCAAGCACTCGTTTGCCAAGCGGCAAAAAGTTGTAAAGTCCGCTACCTACCTGCTCGGCGTAGCCCGCTCGGAGCAAAAATTTATGACTTGCCAGACTCGCGTCTTTTGGCGCTTCTTTTGCCGTCGGCGCGTAAAGTTTGCTAAATTTCATTCGTTCTCCCATTCAAATTCATTATTTTCTTCTTGCGGCGTTTGCTCCGCGACGTTAAAGATTTCCCCGACGGCTCTTAGCTGCGCTTCGCTTCCCGCAGCGCCCGCGAGGTTTTTTAAATTTATCGTCGGCGCGTGCAAAAACGCCTTAAAAACCTGATGTATGAGGCGATACGCCTCCTCTTTGTCGCTATGTTTTAGATAGCCCTTTTTTAGGGCTTTTGCTAGCTCCCTCTGGGCGCACTCTTTGGCCTGCTCTCTGATGCCTTTTATTAGCGGCGTGACGGCTAGTTCGCGCAGCATTTGGAAAAACGCCGCCGTATTTCGCCCGACGATGCCGTATGCGATCTGAGCTTGCTCTTCGCGCAGGGCTAGGTTTTTATTTACGATCTCTTGCAAGTCGTCCACGGCGTAAATTTTGATATTTTCGCTCTGCGTGATCGCGATATCGCGCGGTACGGCTATATCAAAAAAGTAACGCTTAAACTCCTTAGACTCGACCATCGCGTCGATCAAAACCGGATGCGGCGCGGCGGTCGCAGAAAATATGATTTGATATTTATTTATGTACTGCGCTACGTTTGAAAGCGAGTCGTATTCGTTATTGTCCCCCAGCGTCAGAGCTAAATTTTTAGCGCGCTCTTTGTTTCGGCTGATGATTATCGTTCGCGCGCCGCTTGCAATTAGGTGCTTTGCGGCTAGCTCCGCCATCTCGCCAGCACCCACTATCACGGCGACCATGCCGTTTAGCGTACCGAAAATTTCTTTTGCCTTCGCCACCGCGACGCTTGAGACAGAGATCGGATTTTTGGAGATTTCGGTTTTGTTTCGCACCTCCGCCGCGCACTTAAAGGCAAACTCCATCGCCCTGCCAAGCTTTGCGCCGCATTTGCCGTTAGCGCGGGCAAATTTATACGCCTCTTTTAGCTGACCTGCGATCTGCGTCTCGCCGATGACTAGGCTATCTAGCGAACTAGCTACGGCAAAGAGGTGGTGCACGGCGCCGTTATCCTCGTAGATGTCGGCTCTGCTTTGCAGCTCCTCAAAAGGGATGCCGCAGATGAGCGACATGCAGGCGATGATGTGCTTGCTAGCGCCTTCGACCGTCTTTACGCTAGCGATGATCTCGACGCGGTTGCAGGTGCTTAGCACCATGCACTCGTTGATGTTTTGGCTGGAGCTAATGAGGCGTAAAATTTCGTTTTTGCGCTCGATGTTAGAAAAAGAGAGCTTTTCGCGCACGGAGATATCGGTGTTTTTGTGCGTAAAGCTCACGCTTGCGTAATGCATTAAAATTCCCTATCTATCATTGATTTTACGATATTTTCTAGGCCGTCTACGCTAAATTTTTCTACCGATTTTATCGCCTGCTCGCCTAAATTTTTCGCCGCTTCTATGCTTTTTTTTATCGCGCCCGTTTCGTTCATCTTCGCCCTCACCCAGCCTCGCTCGGCCTCGCTAAGATCCTTTTTAAATAGGCTTTTTAGCTTCTCTTTGTCCGCGTCGTTTAAACTTTCGTAAAGATAAATGTAAGGTAGCGTCGTTTTACCCTCTTTAAAGTCGCTAAAATTCGGCTTTCCAAGCGTCGCGGCGTCTTGCGTGACGTCTAGGATGTCGTCGATTATCTGAAAAGCTAGGCCTAAATTTTTACCGTAAATTTTAAAATTACGCGGCTCAAGCCCAGCCAACATCGCTCCAACCGCGGCGGCGGCCTCGATCAAAACGGCGGTTTTGTAGTATATCATCGTTTCGTACGCGGATTTGTCTTCGTTAAATTTAGCCGAGAGATCCACGTCCATCATCTCGCCCACGCTTAGCTTACTAACCGCGCCCGATATCTCGCCAGCGATCTCGTGCGGGAATTTCGACAGCTCGTAAAAGCCCTTCGAGTAGAGGATATCGCCTAGCATCACGGCGTTTTTGGTGCCGAAGCTCGCATTTATACTCGGGCTTCCGCGCCTAGTGTCGGCATCGTCTATCACGTCGTCGTGAAGTAAGCTAGCTAGGTGAATAAGCTCGATAATCGCGCAAATTTTGAGACTCTGCTCGCTTTCTCCCGCTATTTTTAAAAGCAGCTTAGAGCGCAGCTTTTTACCCGAATTTATCCGAGCAAACATCGCGTTTGCAGGCTCGTATCCAAGCTCCGCGATAAAATTTTTCATTATCAGATCGATTTTTTCCATTTATGCTCACTTAAATTTTGCTTTTATCTGGCGTTTTGCGCGCTGTTTTGAGCGCCGCTCTGCTTTCTTGGCGGATCCAAAAACTCAACATCCACACGCTGTTCGTCGTCGTTTATCAGCACGCGAAATTTCGCCACGCCTTGCTTAAAATCCTCAAAAACGAGATAAAGCGCGACGCGGTCGCTAGGCGGATACTTGAGGTCAGGTATCAAAGTCTGCTTATAGGTCTCAAGGCCGCGCCTTAGCGACATAACAAGCTGGCGAGGATAGTTTCGGTAGCGCGAATGCACGATAATGTTCGTGTTATCAAAAAGCGTCCAGCGAAAGTCGAAGCTCTCACGCTCGTCCGTGCCCTTTTTAGTGACGAAAACCCGCGCCCACTCGTCTTTTTTGAGCTCAAAAAGATGCTCTTCCTCGAAATTTACCGCGCCGAAAGCCAACGATAAAAACAACGAAAATATAACGGCTATTTTACTCATTTTGACTTAAAATATCCCCACTAAGCCCGATATAAATGTCGTTTAGACGCTCATTTATCAGGGTTTGATTTTGAGAAATAAACGAATTTTGTGCCGTTTCGTCAAAGCCGTTTTTTTCGCAAAATTCGCTCATTGCGATAAATTTTTCAAAGGTCTTTTCAAGCTCGTTTTCGACTAAGTTTTTGTTCGCGTTAAATAAAATTTCAAAGAATTTTTCTCTCGGACTTTGAGAAAATATATCATAATCCATAAATTTTAAAACCTTTTGTAAATCTTAAAATACATACTATTTTTTGTAAAATCTTACCTAAAATCATACACACTATAATACGCTAAATTTTTATAACTTCTCGATATATAGGGCTGCTTCAGCCACCGTAAAGACATTGTCGCAGCTTGGACTTTGGCTACCAAAGCCCCAGCAAACGTTTAGATATTTCATATCAGCATTGCGTGCGGCAAGCTCATCTTTTTTACTATCTCCGACAAATATCGCTTTATCAAATTTGCCAGATTTTAATATCAAATTTAGCATCGCGGGATCTGGTTTTTGAGGTACGTTTTCGTCCGCCCCCACAACGAGATCAAAAAATTTAAATATCCCGCTTCTTTGCAAAATTTCATCCAAAGTATATCGCGGCGCATTGCTAGCTAGAGCGACGAAATGCCCCGCCTCTTTTAGCCCAGCTAGCAGTCCCTCGACGCCATCATATGCAGCGGCGTATTCGCGGTAGTTTTTCTTAAATTTAGCTTCAAAGTTATCCCGCAGCTTCATATCAGGCTTATCGATACCGTAAAAGTCAAGCCCCAAATTTCGCCCCGGCTCGTTTATGGCCTTTACGATAAACTCGGCCGCCAGATCGCCCTCAAGCCCTAGCTCGCGCCGCACCTCGTTTACCGTCTCACAGATCGCTTTTGCGCTATCTATGAGCGTGCCGTCCATGTCAAATATCACGCATTTCACTCTTCGTCCTTATATTTTTTTCTATGTTTTTCTTTTTTATACGTTTTTTGATTTTTTAGCTTTTCTAGCGCGTTGGCGTAGGCTATTAGCTCGGCTCTCTCGCCGCCTTTTACGACCAAATTTACGAAATTTTCAAGAGATTTCGAGTAGGCGTTATCTAAAAAAACCGGCTCGATCTTGCGTAAAATTTCGGCGTTTTTGCCGACCCTAGCGCGAAATTCGCCCTCGTTAAAATCCTCTCTTTTTAGCGCGCTAATCGCTGCTTTTGCGAATTTTTCCAAGCCGCGCAGGTATTTTACGCGCTTAAATTTGTCGTTTTGTTCAGCCATTTTTTCCTTTCAAAAGCCCAATTATACCAATTTAAACTTTTAGCGGTTATAATGCGCGCAAATTTTACAAGGAGAAAAGATGCAAAAAGAGACGATCGCCACGCACTATGGCTACGATACCAAGGCTGGCCCGGGCGCCATGGCGGTGCCGATTTACCAGACTACGGCTTATGATTTCGGTAGCGCCGAGATGGCCGCAGCGAGATTTCAACTAGAAGCCCCGGGCCACATCTATACGAGGCTAGGCAACCCGACGACGGACGTGCTAGAGAGCCGTATAGCCGCGCTCGAGGAGGGCTCGGCCTCTATCGTGACGGCCAGCGGTCAGGCGGCGATTTTTTACTCGATCGCAAATTTAGCCGCAGTCGGCGACAACATCGTCGTGGCAAAGAAAATTTACGGCGGCACGATGGTTCTTTTCATGCACACGCTTAAGCGTTTTGGCATCGAGGCGCGGGTGTTTGACAGCGACAGCGCGGACGATCTTGAAAATTTGATAGACGACAAAACGCGCGCGATATTTTTCGAGACGCTATCAAACCCGCAAATCGCAATCCCGAATTTTAAAAAAATCGTCGAGATCGCGGACAAGCACGGCGTCGTAACGATCGCTGATAACACCGTGCCTACGCCGATCATTTTCCAACCGCTAAATCACGGCGTAGACGTCGTCGTGCATAGCGCGAGCAAATATATCTGCGGCCAGGGTCTAAGCCTAGCGGGCGCAGTAGTAGCTAGCAAAAATTTAAACGCCAAGCTAGTCGGCAACGCCAGATACGCGCACTTTAACGAGCCTGACGAGAGCTATCACGGCCTAGTTTACGCACAGATGGCGGATAAATTCGACATCTACACGCTACGCATGAGGGTGGCTTTGGTGCGCGATATAGGCGCTACGATCTCGCCTTTTAACTCA
>CALIWP010000041.1 GCA_938046705.1 uncultured Campylobacter sp.
TTCCAACGAAGCGAAACGACCTAGCGACGGCTATCGACGAGGGTATCCGCAAGGATATTGACGCGCAGCCAAATAAACCAGTCGAACTACTAACCGTGCAGCTGCGCGAGATCATCCTGCCTGAAAAGGTAAAAGAGCAGATCGAGCGCGTACAAATCGCTAAGCAAGAGGCCGAGCGAACCAAGTATGAAGTAGAGCGCGCAAATCAAGAGGCGCTCAAAAAAGCAGCCCTCGCAGAAGGTACGGCAAAAGCCGCTATCATCGAGGCTCAAGGTCGCGCGGACGCCGCTAAGATCGAAGCTGACGCACAGGCATACGCAAACAAAGAGGTCGCAAAAAGCCTCGATCATAATTTGCTAAATTTAAAGCAGATCGAAACGCAGGCTAAATTTAACGAGGCGTTACGCGAAAATAAAGACGCGAAGATATTCTTAACGCCTGGCGGAGCGGTGCCGAATATCTGGGTGGACACGAAGGATAAAGAGAAGCAAAGCGCGATAACGCAATAATTTTCGCTTGAAGCGGCTCGCCTTTTTGCGCTTTGCGGGCGAGCGCTTTTTCGGGGTCGGCTAAATTTAGCTTGGATGGCTTTGCTTTGTTGTTGCAAGCAAAGTCCGGCCTGTCGCTAATTTACCTAAGTAACTCCAAAATTATCCAAAAACAGGCGTAGTGATTTGCGAAGCAAATGTTTTAGCGAAACTTCGCCTTTTTACGCTCAAATTTGAAGTCAAATTTGAGCTTTAAAATTTGCTAAATTTAAACGAGCGGCGATATTTTTTATGCAGCTCAAATTTACCCGCGTACCGAGCCGAACCCGTAGCCGAAAGGAAATAAAATGAAAATAGACTGGGAAAAAGTAGGCGGTCTTTTGCCTGCCGTCGTTCAAGAAAGCTCGAGCGGCGAGGTTTTGATGCTTGCTTATATGAACGAAGAGGCGTTAAATTTGAGCCTAAAAACGGGCTTTGCGCACTATTTTTCGCGCACGAAAAACCGTATCTGGAAAAAGGGCGAGGAGAGCGGAAATACGCAGGCCATAGATGAGATTTTCCTTGACTGCGACAACGACACTATACTGCTCAAAGTCGTTCAAAACGGCGGCATAGCCTGCCACACCGGCGCAAAATCGTGCTTTTTTAGAAAGATTTCTGGAGACGGCGGCGAGTCAAATTTAACCAGCGCCGACGGGCAAAATTTAAACCAAGCCAAAAAGCCGATCTACGGCATAATCGACGAGGTTTATCACGCGATATTAGACCGCAAGCTAAATGCCGATCCGCAGACTTCATACGTCGCGAGCTTGTTTAAAAAGGGCGAAAACGCAATCCTAAAAAAAGTTGGCGAGGAGGCCACGGAGCTCGTGATGGCGTGCAAGGACGCCTCGGTGCGCAAAAACGAAACTTCGCAGTTTGACTCTGCCGCAAACGGTGGTCAAATTTCGTCAAATTTAACCCAAAACAAAAATTTTGCTAAAATTTCAAACGAAAACGCCGCAAACAAAAACAGCCAAACTGAGACATCTCAAAACCAAAAGCCAAAAACGCCGACCGAGGAGATCATCTACGAGGCGGCCGACCTGTGCTTTCACTCGCTCGTGGCACTAGCGCTACACGGCATTCACCCTGACCGCGTCAAGGCCGAGCTCGCGCGCCGTTTCGGACTAAGCGGTATCGAGGAAAAAAACTCGCGAAAAGGCTAGGGTGGTCAAATTTGGCACGCTTTGTGCAGGAGGATTTTAAATTTGGCTCGCCGCAAGGCAAACGAAGCAAAGAGGCAAGATGATAAACGAACTAAAACAAGGCTTAAATTTCTATCTGACGCACCTTGGCTGGGTGGATTTTGCCGCCTATATCTGGATGTTTTTGACCTTTTTAGCGCTTGTTTCGCTTTGCATTTACGTCGCGTCAAAGTCCTTTTTCGCGGGCTTTGCGCTAATGATCGTTACTATCGCGGGGCTTGGATGCGGGGCGTATTTTATGCCTAAGCTTTTAGACGAAAATCTGCGAACTCGCTCGCTCGAGCTAGTCTCAACTAAGCAGCTTGAGTACTCAAACACGTTGCTTGTGGATCTGCGCCTCACAAATCTCTCAAAAAAACCGTTTAACTACTGCGAAATCGGGCTTAGCTTTTACAAAAACTCGGGCAATACGCTGCGCCGATACGCAAACGAACTAAAACCGTTTTTGAGAGAAAATATCGTGCTAAAAGACGCGCTGGACGTAAATGCGACGCGCGAGATCACGCACGCGGTAAATAACTTTCGCGCGCAGGACTACAACGTCACGACAAGCTCAGAGTGTTTTTGATGGAAGGGTATTTTAATATTTTTCACCTCATCGCGCTTGCGGTTTTGGCGCTACTATCGGTGCTTTTCGCGCTGATATCGCGCGGCGAAAAAAATCCTAAATTTTTTAAAATTTACGTCGCGATAAACGTCGTATCTACGCTGACGCTTGGATATTTTTTCATGATGATCGTGGATAAATACACCAAAAAAGCCGTGCTGACGGAGTTTTCCGGCCACCGCGTACTAAGAAACGAAACCATCGTGTTTAAGGGCTCGCTGCGAAATACGGGCGAGTTTAGCATCGCAAACTGTGATCTGACCGTTAAGCTCATCAATAACCCCGTGAGTAAGGAGACGATCGCGGGCTCTATCTTTAAGCCTAGCGGGTTGTCGCTATCTTCGCGCAGCGACGAGCGCTCAAACGTAGCTGAGATCACCGCTAGCGTCGCTAAAAATATCGCGCCTAAACAAATACGAAATTTTAGCCTCTCTATGCCGTATCCGTCGTACTTTGCTAATACCCAAACGATAACGAAGCTGGAGTGCAGGTAGGGGGCAGGCAAATTTACTCGAATGCGATATAAAAACCTCCAAAGGAGCTTTTTGTTGAAGGTAGGTATAAACACAAAAATCACGATCTTGTCGATGTTCTTAAAAATAACAAGCGTAGAGATAAAAAAACATATATAGTCCGTTTAAAAATTCCGAAAAAGAAATTTAGAGAAATTTTATAGTGTTTTTAGCTCGATATGGAAGTGGTGAAAATAGCGGAGTTTATTAAAATTTCATAAAAAAAATCGATAAAATGGCCAAAAATATCAGAATTTTATGGCCGGTGTGCATGATAAAATATTTAATTTTAGAATAGATTTCTGGCTCGTATGCCTAGTTGGTTAAAAACCTACTGCTTTATAACATTTCTTGGCTAGCGGTTGCTAGTAAAACGGCATACTAAAGTGCGACGTTCAAGTTTGTTTATATAGCCTAAAACTATTTTGCAAATGAATTGATACTGATGTCGCCTAGATGTAGCGACTTTAATTACCCGCTATCTATTTTGATTACCGGGGAAGGCTTACGATGGTTTGTTGGATTGCGGAGACGAGGTTATAGTGACACAAAGAACTCAAAGAATAATTTAATTGCGATGCGCTTACCGTTTGTTAAGACGAAGCTAGAAGGATAGCGAAGTAGTGGTTATATGTAATAACGGTAATATGTTAAATAGATTATTATATTCGCTTAACTGATCTTAATTTTAAAAATTTTATGAAAATAGAAAGGGCGAAGACCGCCCCTTGAAGTATAAAGTGTGATTATTTTACGCTTTTGCAGCAGCCGCATGTGCAGCCCATAACTTTATAGATGATAGCTCCGATGATCGCTCCAACGATAGGCGCAACCCAGAAAAGCCAAAGTTGCTCTAATGCCCAACCGCCTTGAAATATCGCAACGCCAGTTGAACGAGCTGGGTTAACTGATGTGTTTGTGATAGGTATCGAGATAAGGTGGATAAGTGTCAAACCAAGGCCAATAGCGATCGGCGCAAAGCCTTTTGGCGCACGCTCATCAGTCGCACCTAAGATGATGATAAGGAAAAACGCAGTTAAAACCACCTCAGCAACTAGCGCTGAAACTAGGCTGTAGCCATTTGGTGAGTGCTCGCCGTATCCGTTGCTAGCAAAACCGCTCGCAGTAGCGTCAAATCCAGCCTTACCTGAAGCGATAAGATATAGCACGGCAGCAGCTGCGATCGCTCCGATAACTTGTGCGATAACGTAAGGCACGAAGTCTTTTTTGTCAAATCTTCCACCAACTAGTAGGCCAACCGATACGGCTGGATTGAAGTGGCCGCCACTAATGTGGCCAACTGCGTAAGCCATCGTAAGAACTGTAAGACCAAACGCTAGCGAAACTCCGACAAATCCGATACCAAGCTCTGGGAAAGCCGCTGCAAATACTGCACTGCCGCAACCTCCAAAAACTAACCAAAATGTACCAAAAAACTCAGCTAAATATTTTTTCATCTCTTCCCTTTTAGGTAAATTTAAAAGCGCGCGATTTTAGCATAAATTTGTAACTTTGCAAAATATTTTATAGTCTAAATCTATAACATAATGTCTCATGGAGCGTTTTGGTATTTGTTCCGGTTGTTTAGCTCGCGTCTCGGATTTGCTAAAAACTTAACGGTATCGATATCAAGATTCTCCGAGCTTGACGTGCGGCACCTAGCGTAAGCGCATATTTTTTACATTTTTGCTGTTCTCTACGTACCGTTAAACCGATATTTGCATATCTATTAGTTATCATCTAAGTTGTTAAATTTTACTCATAGACCACGATCTGTATGCCGTCCGGAAAGAGCGTATTTGCTAAAACCGTCGCTGTTTTTCTCATAATTCAAAGCAAAAAGTATCCTTAAATATAAGCCTTTAAAATCAAAACAAAAATTAAAAACGCGAAGAATTATCTTGAACTAAATTGCGATAAGAGCCGGGTTGATCGTAAAAAGCTTCTAGACATTAAGTGTTGGGGCTTTATTTTCCGCAATCAAGCCCGTAGTCATTTGACGGTTTTTTACGCTTATCGCTGAATGCGGCGGAAATATAGCCGCAGTTGTATGGTAAATATTAAAAAGTCGCATGGGTGACCGAAAATACTTTTAATCCAAAATCGTTAATCGCCCCTCGACGTCTTGCCTAACGGCTTTATGCGAATTTAAATACTCAGCCAAGATATCCAAACAAGAAGTGGAAATCATCTTAGGAGCGCCGAAATTTTTCACGTGCTCAAAACTGACGCCAAAAAAGCTTTCAAGGTTACAGTAATGATAATTTTGCAAACCGACCGTAAAAATACCGTCATCGGGCATTTCTACCCCTGATAAGTTAGACTTACGATTTCTCGGCGGGAGCGGGAATAGGCGAGTTTTAGCCCCTGCGATAACTGATAAAATTCCGTTGTTCCCAAAAAGGCGTCGTCTCGCAGTAGATAGCACATCATTTGGCGAAAGGTTCGGCCGTCCGCTCTGAGCATATAAACGCCGTCATCATAAGGAAAAATTTCGGCCAAGCCCCCATACTCTACGATCGGCCCTAGCTTTTCGCCCCGAATACTGCCTGAGCCAAGCAACATAATATCTATGCCTAGGCTGTTTTTGAAAATATCGGCAAACAAATTTCCCAAAGCCGTTTCGGTGTTGCGCTGCGGGTGCGTTAGCGGACAGCTAAAACGAGTGATGACGCGAGTATATTTTTGATCGGTTACGCTCTTATATTTTCGAATCAAATTCTCTATTTGTTCGTCGACCGGGCAGTACTTGTCGTTTATTGGGATGCACTGCCATTTGTAGCTTTCGATGCTGTTGGTGTCGGTATTTACCACGATATCAAATCGACCGATCTGGTCGGTACCGACGCCCGCTTGGGCGATCAAAATATCGTTTACGACGTAAGGCTGCTCCATCAAGGTATGAGAATGCCCTCCGATAATCAGATCGACGCCCCATTCGGGTCGTAGCATGGCGGCTAGCTCTTTATCTGATTCAAAACCGATATGGGTCAGCAAAACCGTAAAATCTATATCGATTCGGTTGTATGTGTTGCAGATTCACCCGACCTCTTGTGCCGCCTCTTCGATTCCGATGAAAGAACCGATCAGGTGGTCTTGCTTGGCCTGCGCCAAAACCGCATCGGTAATGATACCGATAAAAAGGATTTTCATGCCGTCAAGCTCCATGATGTAGCAAGGCGGAAATAGACGGGCGTGATTGGTTTTGATAAACAAATTTGCGTTTATGATGGGAAACTGGGCGCACTTTTCAATAAAAAGCAAATGTGGAATACCGTAATCTAGCTCGTGATTGCCTACCGTAGCAATATCGGGCGCCAGGGCGTTCATGATCTCGATCGTAGAAATCCCTTTATACTCCGAATCGATAATCGAGCCGCGAAACATATCGCCGGCGATAGCGTAGATGACGTTTTTCTCGGTTTGGCGGACTTGATTTATATAGCCGGATAGCATAGAGACGCCGCCTACTAGCTTGTCGTCCACTTGCTCAGCCAAAAAGTCTCCATGCAAATCATTGGAGTGAAGTAGGGTTAATTTTTTTAGATGCGGTGCGGGATTCATCTGGTC
>CALIWP010000042.1 GCA_938046705.1 uncultured Campylobacter sp.
GATTTTTGAGTAAGGATTTTCGCGAGATAAACGCACTCAAACGCCGAGCGGCGGACAAACCCTGCCTCATAACGACGGCGAAATTTAGCGAGTTAAAAAATCTCGCTCGCGTGCCCGCTAAATTTAAAAATTTAGTGCGTCATGCGAGAAAAACGACCTTTTTATACCCGAACAGCACCGCCGTGCGCGTCGTAAAAGAGTGCGCTCATGAGGAGTTTTTGAGGCAATTTGACTGGCTCTACTCCAGCAGCGCAAATTTAAACGGACAAAACTTCGACGAAGCCTGGGCGAAAGCGGCGGCGGATCAGGTCGTGGATCAAAATTTCAGCCAAAACGCAAGCTCGAAAATCTATAAAATTTCAAAAACGCGCTTAAAACGGCTGAGGTAACCCACTCGAATTTACTCTCGTTTTTCAAATTTCCCATCCAAATTCACTCAAATTTAACCGCCCTTTGGCTAATATTTCGCAAATTTAACGAAACAAAAAGGATCAAATTTGCACGCCTTGCTAAAAATATTTAAAACCGTTTTATACGCCGCGCTGTTTTTAGGACTTTATCTTTTGGCGGATAAGTACGGACTGTTTGCTAAATTTGTCAATTAAATTTATCGACTCGGCTTTGCCAAATAAATTTCGAGTCGAGAGCTGGATGTTAATTTTAATCGCTTTGTTTGGATAGGCGATATTTATAAATATTCATCCAAAAATATAACTCCTATTTCTTTATCCAACTTTTCGCAATCACAAAACGATTTCCAATTTATTTTGCCTCCCGTCGATAGGTTCGGAAACATATTGTAGTAATAGTTATGATACTCCCTTTTGTATGCGATTATCTCGGATGTTTTATTGTTTATCAGCTTAAATTCGGTAGCTATGAGAAAATTTGAGCTAAATTTATCTAGCTTAATCTCGTCAAATTTTGCGGTATAGTTCGTTTCTGGTATTTTATCTTTTGTAGTAGTTGTTTGTATGATCATTTTATTCCGAATCTCTTTTGATTTATTCATGAGCTTAAATATCGACTCTTTTTGTATATCAATTTTATTTATATATCTACTATGCTCGTCCGATTTATATTTTATTATTCCATCTTTAAGCTTTTTGCGTACTTCTTTTTCTAGAGTATTGCAGATACCCATGGCCTTATCAAGCTCTTTCTCGGTTTCTTCATATTCTTTTAATTCGCTGGAATTCTCATTAAATGAAAAAACGGTCACGTTTCCGTCGGGCAAATTTAAAGCCAAAGTTTTTATATGGACACCGTCGACAAACCTCCCCTTGATCCAGTTTATGTTCTCATCCTCAAAGGGACGAACATTATCCTCAAAATAAATACTCTGCGGATACTCTACCGTCTCCTTTATAAAAGCCTTTGGAGTGGTAGCGCAATAATACGCTCCAAGAATGTTTGTGATGATGATGTCGTAAGTGGGGATTAGAAATAGCGCGGCCGCTACTATGCCTCTGATCCAAATTTTCTTAGCGTATTTTACGGTGACAACCATAACTACGGTACTAACTGCCAAGTAAGGAATAACGTAAAAAAGTAAGATTATCATACCCATAGCGTATCCTTTTTAGTTGTCGGCAAAACAGAGACGATACGTTTTGTCTCGTGCCTAAAATTTGCGGGTCAATAAAGCCCGCAATCGCTTTAAATTTGACCGCTTAGCGTCTTTTGCAAATCATTGATAAAATGATAGTGCCGTAAGGCTTAAGGCGGAGTTAAATTTGAGCTTCGGCAAGCGCTAGTAGTCGAATTTGACGCTTGTTTTACGAATTATAATATCGTAAATTTAACCTCGCAAGTCATTTTTTGTGATAAATTTGCTCCAAATTCGAACCTAAATTCAAAACAAAATTTAACCGTACCAAAGCTGCCTGTACATTTACCGCAAAAGTAATCGGCCGTCAAATTCACTCATTTTATAAAATGAAACTAAAATTTCAAATCTAATTTAGATATTTTAAAAACAAATTTCGGTAATATTGCGCTAGGCAAAAATTTTATCCGAAAGGAGCTGTTATGAGCGGTATTGCTCTCATCGTCTGCTTCGTCATCGCGGTCGTCGTTATGATCGTGCTGATTTCTAAGTTCGGGGTTCACCCCTTTATAGCGATCATGCTCGTTTCGCTAGCTCTAGCCGTCGTCGCGGGCATCGACCTGGTCAAGGTTCCCGCGATCATCGGAGAGGGATTTAGCGGGATATTTAAAAGCATAGGCATCGTCATCATCCTTGGCGCTCTCATCGGTATGGCGCTGGAAAAGACAGGCGCGGCGCTAAAGCTAGCCGACATGGTCGTGCGCTGCGTAGGCGACAAGCGCCCCGAGCTAGCCATGCTCATCATGGGCTGGATCGTTGGTATCCCGGTCTTTTGTGATAGCGGCTTTGTCGTGCTAGATCCGATCCGCCGCGCGATAAAGGAAAAGATCGGCGCCAACCCCGTAGCTATGGCCGTCGCGCTCTCGTGCGGCCTATACACCTCACACGTGTTTATACCGCCGACGCCGGGCCCCATAGCGGCCGCTGGACTCGTGGGCGTGGGGCACAACCTGCTGCTAGTCATCGCCGTGGGCGCGGTTGTTTCGATACCGGTTCTCATCGCGGGCTATCTTTTTGCTAAAACTGTCGGCGCAAAAGTGAGCCTAAAAGAGGATCTGGCCGAAGTGGGCAAGAGCTACGACGAGATCATCAAAGAGCACGGCAAGCTGCCTTGCGCGTTTTTGAGCTTGGCGCCGATTTTTATGCCGATTTTGCTGATGGCGCTGGGTTCGGTCGTCTCGATACTAAAGCTAAAAGGCGCATTTGCGAATTTCGTTTTATTTTTGGGCAACCCGATCATCGCGCTTGGTGTGGGCGTGCTATTTGCCGTTATCTTGCTGGCCAAAACGGGCAAGCTTGGTGAATTTAACTTCATGACCAACGAAACGCTAAAGATCGTCGGACCGATCCTTTTCATCACGGCTGCGGGCGGCGTGCTAGGTAACGTCATCGCTAAGGCTGGATTTGTCGAGTTTATGAAGGCAAACGCCCATCTCATCGGCACTGTTGGTATATTTTTCCCGTTTGTTATCTCGGCTATCATTAAGACCGCTCAGGGCAGCTCGACCGTGGCGCTTACGACGACGGCCTCTATCATGGGACTTTTCACCGATAGCGGCTCGATGATGAGCGCGCTGGGACTCACGAGCGAGATGGGTGCGGTGCTAACGGTGATGGCGATAGCTGCGGGCGCGATGACGGTTTCGCACGCTAACGATAGCTACTTCTGGGTCGTTACGAACTTTAGCAAGATGTCGCCGGAGCAGGGCTACAAGACCCAGACGATGCTTACATTTATAATGGGTATCGTGGGTATGGCGACGGTTTGGGTAGCGTCGCTGATTTTGCTGTAAATTTTGACGGTAGATTTGGGGATAGTTAAATTTGAGTGCGGTTTCGGTACGGCGAGACTGCACTCTTTACGGTGTGAACGGTCAATTTTCAAATTTGTCCGCCTAGACCCGCATCTTGAAAATGCCAAATTTGATTTGGTTAAATTTAGCATTGCGCATTAAATTTAATCTTTCTTGTTAAGGGGGAAGGGGCTTGAATTACGGTCTACTTTGCAGCTCTCAA
>CALIWP010000043.1 GCA_938046705.1 uncultured Campylobacter sp.
GCTCTCTGCGGATCGCCATCTTAGGCGTCTCACCATCGTCGATACCGCCTTGAGGAAACTGCCAAGCGCCTTTGATGTCGCTTCGTTGCGCAATCAAAATTTCGCAATTAAACGGATACGAGGGCGAAAGTACGATTGCAGCGACATTTGGTCTGTAATTCTTCTCTTTTTCCATCTCGTTTTCTCACAAAAAATTTCTTAAAATTCTACCTAAAAATATTAAAATTTGCGTTAAGAGGCTTAAAATTTATATAAATTTTCAAATTAATTCGCTAAATTTTGCGACGTAAATTTAGCCGAATTTAGCAACCGTTCAAAACTAAAACGTAAGGCGAGTAAAATTTATCGCCGCCTAAAATACGCGGTTTTGACGCAAACGCCCAAAAACCGACAAATAAATTTAACTAAGGATAATTATGAAAAAAACGGCTAGCTTTTTGGTAGCGATTGCGGCGTTAAATTTGCCGCTTTCGCATTCGGCAGCGAGTCGCGACGCCCATCAAGGCTCTTTAAATTTAACCGCTTTAAAGGCGTTAAATTTAAGTACGCTAAACGCTGCGGAGGTCATGCTAGATAAAGTCGAGGTCAGCGCCGACGCCAACGCTACGAAAGAACCAGGAAAACTAACGCGCGCGGATATGGATCTGATAACGTCTAAAAATCACGGCATAACCGATCTTTTAAAAGGTAATCCAAACGTCGCCTTTAGCGCGAAAAATGCCAAAAGCGTGCGCGCGGGCGAGCTGGCTCCGCAAGATATCAGCATAAACGGCGCGAACTACTATCAAAACAACTTTACCCTAGACGGCGCAAGCATAAATAACGACCTAGACCCTAAAAAACGCACGTGGAATAACCACAACAACCCCTGGAGCGACAGTACGATAGGCTCGCAAGCCATGAGCGTAGATACGGATCTGCTAGGTAGCGTCGAGGTGCTAGATAGCGCGGTCTCGGCTAGGTACGGCGGCTTTCAAGGAGGCGCCGTGAACGCTAAAACCAGAGACCCCAAAAGCGGCTTTCACGGCGTACTTAGCTACTCTTATACGGGCGGGGATTGGAGCAAAATTTATAAAGACGCCTCCGCCACGCAAAGATACGACGACGGCGATCTGGCCGATATGAGCGACTTTAAAAAGCGCAGGTATAGAGTCGGCGCCGAAGGGTATTTGACGCAGAATTTCGGCCTTTTGCTAGACTACTCGAGGCACCGCTCCGTCATAGAAAACCACTACAACAAAAAACAGATAAATCAAAATTTATACTCGTTTCCGGACGACAGGCAGACTAATGATAATCTTTTCGTAAAAGGCGTTTGGGGCGTGAGCGATAAATTTACGCTAAAGCCGAGTTTTTTGTACTCCAGGCTAGATAACTACACCTCCGCCAAGCGGTACCTAGACTCCCAGCTCACGCTAAAATACGGCGGTTACATCGCAACGCTCGAGGCGCAGGCTGATCTTGAGGGGGTATTTTTAGAGCAGACGCTTAGCTACTCCGCCTCGCAAAACAGCCGAGACTATGAGCATGATACCGAGTATTATGGTTATAAACCCTCAAACGTCAAAAACTGGGGAACCAATCCTAGCCCGAATTTCGGCTCGGGCATAGGAGGATTAAACGATTTTGAACAACGCCAAAACAAGCTAGCATATAAATTCGACGCAAGCGTGAAGGAATTTGAAGCACTCGGCGCATCGCATCTGGTGAAATCGGGCTTTGAGATAGCTAGACAAAGCGGCAGCTACGAGATACCGCGCACCCGCGTATCCTACGGAACGCCAAAGCCTTTGATGAGCGGAACGTGCATCGCCGGCGATAAAACTTGCGTCATAGACGATAGCTTCGCATCCCAGGGCGCGGTCGGTCAATATCTATCGAGAAAAACCTACTACTACGCCGTAAAAACCAAGGCTACGCAGACCAATCTCGCCCTTTATCTCGAAGACGAGATGAGGTTTGGCGCGTTTAAATTTCGTCCCGGACTTCGCATCGAGCGAAACGGCGATAACAACGACGTAAATTTAGCCCCGAGGTTGCTAGCCGAATACGAATTTGCGGATAAAAACTTCATAGGCCTTGGGTTAAATCGCTACTACGGACGAAATTTTTTCGCGTACAAGATGTATAACGGCGTGTACAGGATGTATGAGACTTGCGATAGAAGCTCATACGGCGGGGCATATACGTGCGGCGGACTGGCTAATAACCGCCGTCCTATCAGGGAGCTAAAGACGCCTTACGACGACGAATTTAGCGCGTATTATCGCGGCGACGTCGGCAACGCGAGGCTAAATCTAAAATACGTCAGACGCCAAGGCCGCGACGAAGTAGCGATGAAATACGTAAGAGAGCCGCTACCTGGCTACGGAAACGGATATTCTATATTTACCAACGAAGGGCAAAGCAAGCGCGACATCGTAACCTTAAGCGCGGCAAACATCGCTCCGATCGAAATTTGGGGCGTAAAAAACGATTTTGAAGGCTCGCTAAGCTTTACGAAGCAAAGCAGGAGCTTTACGGATTATGAAGACGACGAGATGAACGACGACGTCTCGTATAACGGCAAAATCATCAAAAAAAGCGAACTGCCCGTCGTTGATTACCATGTGCCTTTTACCGCCAAATTTCGCCACTCGGCTAAATTTAGCGGCTTTAGCGTTTCAAATTTCATAAACTATACGAGCAAAACGGACGCGCTGCTAGGCGGCTGGAATAGGGCGCGCGGGATGTACGTCTACGAGCGCCAAAAGCTGCCCGCATACGCGACGTGGGATATGCGCATAGGTTACGAAAGGCGGCTGGCAGGCGATTTTCGAGCGTTTGTAAATCTTGATATAAATAATCTTTTAAACAAAAAATTTATCGCCTCAAACGAGGGCAACTACTACGAATACGGCCTTGGCCGCAACTTTTGGCTGGAAGCGGGCATGAAGTGGTAATTTGCTAGGATTTATCCCTCAATTTGTCGTGCAAGATGCGGTAAAAGCGGGTTTGCGGCAAACTTTGCGAGCTTTAAAAGGCTAAAGCGCTTTGGTTTAGTTTTTATGCGCGCCTTAAATTTGCGCCTTTTGGCTAGTTTTGGTTTTTGCCTTACGGCGCAAAGTCGCAAATTTGCCGTTTGTGCGCGGCGCAAATCCGCGCTTTTGCCTTCTTGGCTTTCTAGTAAGCGTAAATTTGCCTACTTGCAGCCGGCAAAATAGCTAAATTTTGCATAAGGCGCGAGCGGTAATTTCCTCGCCTAAACGCAAAACGCGCGGGGTGGATTTGGCGGCTCGGCGATTTGCTGTTTAAAGCCAGTTTTGCTCTTGCGGCTTAAACGACGCAAAATTTGCGATGATTTAGCCGTTAGCTCGCGTAAAATCACCCTCAAAAAGATACGAATTTATCGCGGCAAAAGGCTATGTCACCTGCGCAGGCGAAAATTTATAAGCTAGATTTTACCCGCCCATCGCCGCTGCCCGGCATGACCTTGCGCCAAGTCGTTTTTGCCTGCGCATATCTGCTTTGATTTTTGTTTAAAAATAAGACTCAACTCGCCCGTAACGCAAAGTGCACAAACGGTTTATCCAAAAGCGTATTTTGCGTTTTTAAGCCTAAATTTAAGCGCAAAAATCGGCCGCTCGTCTTGATTTTACGGCAATTAGCCCTTGTATCCGAGCTTTGCTCGCAAAGCGGCTTTTGCAAGGGCAAGCGAAATTTGGCATTTTGGTAGCAAACCCCGAGCGACCTAGTATCTAGCGCGGCAAAAACGAGTATAATTTTCCGGTTTCAGCAGCTTTTTGATATAATCAAAACAAAAGTTAAATCAAAGGAGTAAAATGTACATCGTCCTAGGCATTATCGCCGTTCTCGCGCTCATCGTCATCTCAGTCTACAACTCGCTGGTGGGCAAGCGCAACCAAGTCTCAAACATCAGATCAGGCGTCGATACGCAGCTAAAAAGACGCTTTGACCTCATCCCAAACCTCGTCGCCACCGTCAAGCAGTACATCACACACGAGCGCGATCTGCTAGAAAACATCTCCGCGCTTAGAAGCGGCATCCAAAAGGCCGCGGGCGACGAGCAGAGATTTGCGCTAAACGGCGAGCTGTCAAACCTCATCTCAAAGCTCAACGTCGTCGTCGAGAACTACCCCGAACTCAAAGCCAACGAAAACGTCATGCACCTGCAAAAGACGCTAAACGAGATCGAGGAGCAGATCTCCGCCGCGCGCCGCGCATACAACGCCGCAGTGACCGACTATAACAACGCCGTGGAGATGTTTCCCTCAAACCTCGTCGCTAGCTGGGCGAAGTTTCATAAGGCGGCGTTTTTCGAGGTGCCTAAGGGTCAAGACGATCCGCACGACGTACACGAGCTTTTTAACCGCTAAATTTGCGCTCGCTTGGTCAAATTTGAAGTTAAATTTGAGCGCTTAACTGCACTCTTGAAAATTTAATCAGGGGCTTCGTTGGCTCGTCAAATTTGAGCGCAAAAGCGGCAAATTTGATCCGAATTTGAAGCGTCGCCGCCGGCAAAAAAGAGCTTAAATTTAAGCGGTTTAAAACGCAAATTTAAAGACGAAAGCCCGTAAAATAGCCAAATTTATAAAAACGGCGTTAGATTAAAAATAGGAGCGAAAATGGACGATCTGGTCTTGCTAGAGCTTGAGCGGCAAAAGGTTTTGCGCTCGCTTTTTAGGCTAAAGCTCACCTGCTTTTTTGTCGCTACGGCGGTGGCTTGGCTGCTTTATCTAGCTGCGCAAAACGCCGCTCTTAGCGCTGGTGCGTTTGTGGTCTGCGGGGCTGCGATGTACTATTTTTTCGAGAGTATTTTTACCGATAGTTTTACCTTTAAATTTAAGCGAAAGGTCGTGAGGAGCATCGTGGAGGACTGCGGCCTGACGTATTATCCGGGCGACTACGTAGAGAGCGATTATCTTTATATGATTTATGATTTTGACATCGACAAATACTCGGGCAACGACCTGATTTTCGGGCAGATAGAGGGCGTGCGGGTCAAATTTAGCGACGTAGAGGCGATAAGCATCAAAGAGGATCTACACGGAAACAAGACGCATAGAGTGCTCTTTGCGGGGATTTTGTTCGTCGCGGATTTTCCTAAACGGCTAAAGGGTGTTACGCAAATTTGCAGCGGGACGGATGATTTTAAGGACTACGGCGGCAAGCGCGCGAGGATGGACGAGGCGGAGTTTGAGCGGCTCTGGTGAGCGGGACCTGAGCCGCGCTGGGAAGGCGAATCCGCCGACATTTGACGGCGCCCGGGTGCGGGCCATAATGCGGCTCGACAACCGAGACGCATCGAGCGAAAGAATTCTTGAATAATTCCAAAGTTGCGAATCTGTCGAGATGCGCGTCATGGGCTCCTTGAAATTACGGGAATCGGAACAGTGATTTAGACCGGCTTTGAGAGGGCGCTCTTTAGAGGGGGGCGAGACAGAATTAAATTCCACAGATTAGTTCCGTGGTTTCATATTGTGAAATGTTGAAAACGCTTCCTTCCTCTTGCGGGCTGTGGCATACTTAAGCCAAGCGACTTTGCCATAGCCGAAACATCACGCATTGGAAGGAAAACAGGTCCATGGTCTCGTTTCACGAACTCGAGCGGTGGAGTGGGGCGCCGCTGGATAGCGCCGCCTCGGAAGCGTCTGGGCTGGCAAAGAGATACAAAGATGTGGGTGATCAGATCCTTGACATCAACAACGCCGATCTCTCGGGGGAGTTCGTCGAGGCCGAAATGCGTAGGCGGAGGGCGCTGGCCGACGATGCTTCGGATGTGAGCGCGGCGTACCAGAAAGCGCAGACCGATTTCGAGCAGCTTGCCCAGGCGGTGTCCAAGCTCGTCATCCAAGCGAAGAAGGTTTCCTCCATCATTCACGCAGCAGGAGGAGTTCTCACATCCGACGGCAAAGTTCGCAATATTGACCCCAATTGTCAGATCAACCTCGACGAACTCATGACCAGCGGAGCGAGTTTGTTGAACGAAGAAACCGATCCGGGGCGCAGGCTTCAAAGGTTCGTCAATGTCTGTCTCCAGAAAGGGAAGGACCTGCTTAACGCGGCGGGCGATCTATACGACAGTCTGGCGCACATTAAGAAAATGGCGGTGGGGCCGAAGCCTGAGATCTTCGGGTGGGGCGTGAAGAAACCCAATTCGAAATGGGGCGTTGAGGAGGTCAACGACTGGTGGACGGCGATGTCCGTGGAGGATCAGAAGAAAATTATCAAGGAGCACCCCGACTGGATTGGCAATCTCGATGGCATTCCAACCATGGCTAGGCACAAGGCGAATGTTCTTCGTCTGGAGGCCGAGCGGGATGCGGTCAACCGCAGGGTCGAGGAGCTCGAGCGCGAACTAAAGGAAAAACAGAGAGAGGAAAGGAAAGCTGCCAAAGAGGTCAGAGACAACAGCCCGTGGAACCGGCAGGGTCCTCGGCATGAGCTGAGCGAGAGCGATCCTCTAAGCCCTGATCGGCGCAGCAAAGAGCTGCGGGCGTTGCTCCAGCGCAGAGCTGAGCTCAATGCTCTGTCTCTGAAGTTTCCCTGCCCTAAGAGCCCCGCCGAACTGGATGCGCTTCTTGACAAGAGCTCGGCCGATTACAGCCTCATGGCTTTCGATTCTCCCAAGGACGGCCACTTGCGGGCTGCCGTGGGCATTGGCGACGTCGATCATGCGAAGCACCTGCAAGTGCACACTCCGGGCATGAACTCCAGTGTTTATGGAAGCATCGCCCAGGACGGCAGCTGGGGCGGAGGAATCAGGGATATGAATACGGTTCTTGATGCGAGCAGAGAAGAGCTGAGAGCTTCGGGGCGTCCAGGCGAGAAAGTCGCTGGGGTCTACAACCTCAATTACGATGC
>CALIWP010000044.1 GCA_938046705.1 uncultured Campylobacter sp.
TCACGGCGGTTAAAATTCTAGGCATTCTGATTTCAAAGATGACGGTTTGATCCATCTTGGAGATGCCTGCGGCGGGGATGTCAAAAATTTTCAAATTTAAAACGTCTAAAATTTTAGCGATCGAAATTTTATAATCCCCGAGCATGAGTGCCGCAATCATACAAACCAAAAGCGCGCCCAAAAGAACGAATAAAAATAGTAAATTTGACTTAAAAGCGCCGGGCTTAAAAGTCATACGCTACCGTCCAGTCTAAAATTTGCTCGCTTCTAAGCGCCTTTGCCTGCTCCTCGCTCACGCCGTAAACGTCTTTGTAAAAATCAAGAACGAATTTATGAATTTTGATGTCCGAAAAGAGCTGCGGATAGGCCGCTTTTGCGATTATTAGGATATCTATCGGATACTCCACGCGGCGCGCGCAGTTCATCGGCGACCACGGCATAGCGTAAACGCGCTTGTTTTTGATCGCTTTTAGCTCCTCTAGTTTTTCAAAATCTGCCGAATTTAAAAGCTCGCTTGCCGGATGGTAGCCGTTTGAGGTCGGCAGCACGATGACGTCGGGATCTATCGCGTAGAGCTGCTCGGTGCTTAGGATCACGTTTGAGCCGTCGCCTCTAAAGGCGTTTTTAGCGCCCGCGATATTTTCGATGATGAAGGATTCTGGAGTATTTACGCCGTAAGCGCTCGCTACGCCGCCGTTTTTGCGGATGTTTGGATTAAGCCCCATGTAGAGCATGCTGACCTTTTGATCCTCTTTTAAATTTGCCGTGCGCTCCTGCACGAGTTTTTGGGTTTTATCGAGGTATTCAAAGAGCTTTAACGCCTTGTCCTTTTGCCCAAATATCTCTCCCAGCACCCGCATCTCCTCTTGCATCGTTGCGATTTCAGCGCCTCTTGGAGCATAGATCACGGCAAGCGGGATGCCTAGCGCTTCGATAGTAGCGATCGTTTTTTCTACGGCGTCTTTATTTGAGCCGCGCAGCGTGCAGTCTCCGATACGAAGGATCACTAGCTGCGGATTTTCATTTGCTAAGGCCTCGAAATTTATGACGTTTCCTTGCGGCGAATTTACGCACGGCAGGTCATTTAGCCATGGGTGCAGATA